>NZ_JBFALC010000006.1:0-245493 GCF_040656035.1 Streptomyces sp. NPDC050211 | reverse complement strand
GGAGGCGGCGGGCCACCCGCCCGCGCACCCGGCGTACCCGGCGCACCGGGAGCACCCGGCGGAGGAGGCGGCGGCACTGCCCCGCCCCGCGCCGCCCGCGGCGGCCCTGCCTTGCTCGTCGCCGCATCGGCGATGTCCTCGGCGTTCGGCGCGAGCGGCCGCCCCGGCGCCCCCGGAGACGGCGCACCGGCATCAGCACCACCCGGCCCCTGGGGATACCCGTACGACGGCGCACCAGGCGCACCCGTCCCAGCCGGACCCTGCGGATACCCGTACGACGGCGCAGGCGGCGGCATGTTCCCGTGCGGCGCACCCGTCGCACCGGTGTCATCGATCGCCGGCTCCTGCGCCGTCGGCGGAAGCTGGCTGCCCCCCGACATCAACGCCGTCTTGGCATCCGGCGGCGACGCCTCGTCGTCGGACCCGCTCAGCGGCGGCGCGAACACGGTCTCGGGCAGCGGCACCGAACGGTCGTCCCCCGCATCCGCGTTGGTGTCCGTCCCGGCCCAGGGAGTCGCCCCAGCAGGCACACCGGGACCACTGGGCGCCCCCGCACGCACCCCCGCGCCCCCACCGGTCTCCGACGCACCGACTCCGGCACCATCCGAGGCACCACCAGCCGCAGCCGCCGACGCAGCCGGAGCCTGATCCGCCCGCGCACCCGCAGCGGCACCCGCCCCGGACCCCGCAGCCGACGCCCCAACTCCCGAACCCGAAGACCCAGCTCCCGCACCGGAACCCGAACCCGACGCCCCAGCAGACGCCCCCCGCCGATCCGCGATCCCCAACTGATCCGCCGCCTCCTGCAACCACTCCGGCGGCGTCAGCAAGAACGACGTCTGGTTCAGATCCACGCGCGCCGGAGCGGCCGGCGCCGGTGCCGGCTCGGCCGCACCGTCCGGGCCGCCGGACTCCTCCTCGTACCGGCGAATCACCTCACCCACCGGCAGGGACGGCCACAGCGTGGCCTCGCCGCTGTCCCGTGCGATGACCAGCCGCTGCCTGCCGCCGTCCGAACTCGGCCCGTCGGGGCGGTCCTCCGCCCACACCACGAACCCGAGTTCGAACTCCCGTACTCGCACCTCACGATGCTGGTACGCCGGCACATCACCGTTGATCCACTCTTCCGCGCGCTCCTGCGCCTGCGCGAACGTCACCATCGGTCAGCTCACTCCCCGGACACCGGAACGGACCGCGCGAACCCGCCGTCCACCATCAGATTCGCCACCGTCTCCAGCTCCGGCGGCGATCCCGCCAGCCGGGACAGGAACGCGTCGAAGTCCTCCCCGCACGGCAACAGCAGCCGCTCCACCCGCTCCGCGGGCGCCCACGAGGGATCGACGTCGCGCGCGTCGTCGTACGAGCAGAACCAGACGGAACCGATCCGCTCGCCCTTCACCTTCACGGCCAGCAGACCGCCCTGCACGAACCCGACGCCCAGGTAATCCTTGGTCAGGTGGTCGCGCAGGCACTTGTTGACGTAGACCAGGTCATTGACGGCCGCCTCTTCCCGCACGGTGAAGAAGGGCTGGTCGATCAGCAGGCCCAACTCCGCGTCCAGCGCGGTCCCCACCGGCGCACTCCCACCGGCCGCCTTGAGGAACGACCGATACGCACCCGGCAGCCGGTATCCGAGGTCCTCCTCGACGCCCAGCACCTGCGTCTCCGTCACCGCCAACGCCGACTTCGGCAGACCGAAATGCGCCGGACGCGTCTCCTGCAACGGCCGCGTGCCCCGCTTGTGCTGGTCCACCGCCGCCGTCGCCACACCGCCGTGATGCCGCAGCAACGCCTTCACCTCGACCGGAACCAGCTCCAGCCGCCGCGAGCCCACCACGTGATGCCACGTCCATCCGTGCGGCGTCGCCACCGCCGGAATCGTGTCCCACAACTCGTGCCCCGACGCCGCCAGCGCCGCGTTCGCCGACACATAGTCCGTCAACCGCAACTCATCGACGCCGAAGCCCTCCGGCGGATCGGCGATCTCCGCAGCCGCACGCGCATACGGCGAGAAGTCGGGGTAGCCGCGCTCGTCCACCCGTACCCCTCTGGGATGACGGGCCGCCCGGACCGGGTCCGGGAAATGCACGACCTGCCCGGCATAGGCCGCGTTCGGCGGCGCGGCTTGCTGCCCGAGCCGACCTGTCGTCATGGCGGTTGCCCCCTGCGGCACTCTGTACGACCCCGCGACGGACACCATCGATCCGCCACGGCCCGTATTCGACTGTCTCCAACGCGTTGACCGCGCGCATCGCGGTGCCGACAGCCTATGCGGTACGACCAACCCGGTCACCGGCACCGGGTCCCCACCCCTCCGGTTCCGTGACCAGCCGTCACCCCCTCGTGACAGCGTGCCCAAACCCGGGCGTGTCGCACCGCCCCAGCTTCCGCACCAGCCACGCCATTTGGCACTCTGTGTGATCCGGGGGGATGCACGGGAGGGGATGACGATCATGAACGCGACGCAAACGGGACCGCACCCAGGGCCTCACACGGGCGCGAGCGGCGACCCCAGAATCGGCTGGAGCAGCACCGAGAGCCGCCATGTTCCCGCGCTCCACCACCGCCGCGACGGCATACTCCCCACCGTCGCCGCCGCCCTCTCCGTCCGCGGCGCCACCCTCACCGGCACCGCCGCCCGCGGCGACCAGCCCCCCGCGCTGCACCCCCTCGTCCAGGACTTCCTCGACACCCTCACCAGCGCCCAGCGCGACCGCTTCACCGGCCGCTGCGCCGAGACCATCCTCATCTCCAGACACATCGCCAGCGCCGACGCCGCCCGCAGCAAACGCGCCGCACGCAAGCCCATGACCAACGGCGAAGCCCGCAAAGCCCTCAAACAGGCCAAACTCACCGCCCGCCGCATCCGCGAGGACGGCGACCCCCTGCACGGCAGCTTCGCCGCGCCCTGCCGCGCCTGCACCGCCCTCAGCGCCCACTTCGGCGTCCGCATCGTCGACCCCACGGCGACCGACGACTGACTCCCGTCCCCAACACCCGCGAATCTGAGGGCACATGCACGCCGACCGCTCCTCCACCACCCGCTTCCCCGTACCCGTCGACGCCGCCCTGCGCGCCGCCGGCTGGCAGCCCGGACGCTGGGACATCAAGCAGGCCGAGTACTGGGCCGACGCACTCCGCGACCACACTTCACCCGCGGGCCACCGCCACGCCGTCTTCCCGGCCGCCGTAGAAGCGTGGGCCGAGTTCGGCGGACTGCACATCACGCCCGGCGCCCCCGGCCGCCAGATCGCCCCCGCGACCCTCCACGTCGACCCGCTGCACGGCCTCCACATGGCCCGCACCCTCGGCGACCTCGGTCGCGCCCTCGACACCGACGTCAGCCCTCTCGGCGCCGAAACCGACACCCAGTCCATCCTCGCCATCGACACCGAAGGCCGCGTCTACGCCCTCGACCACACCGGCGACTGGTACCTAGGCCCCGACATCGACCAGGCCCTCGCCGCCCTCGTCGCAGGCATCACCCCCGTACGACTCACCGCGGGCTGACGCGACCAGGCAACGGCTCTACGACGCCGGAATCACCGCCGAGACCCGGAAACCCCCCGCGTCCGTCGGTCCCGACACGAACACCCCGCCCAGCGCGGACACGCGCTCCTTCATCCCCACCAGACCGTTTCCCCCAGACGGCAACCGCGCCGACGACGCGGCCTCCGGCGGCGGTTCGTTCTCCACCTGCATCGCGATCTCGGACACCCGGTGCGCCAGCCGCACATGCGTCTTCGCCCCCGCCGCATGCTTGTGGACGTTCGTCAACGCCTCCTGCACGACCCGGTAAGCGGTCTGCTCGACCTCCGGCGCATACGGCCGCGACTCCCCCTCCACCGAGAAATCCACGGCCATCCCCGCAGCCGCCGACTGCCCGATCAGTTCATCCAGCTCGGACAGACAGGGCCCCTCGCCCGTGCCGTCCTCATCGGCGGCCCGCGACGCCGCGGCGGCCGCGGCCGCCCCCACCGCCGCCAACGCCTGCTCACGCTGCCGCAGCCCGTCCCCGCTGCGCAACACCCCGAGCATCTCCCGCAACTCGGTCAATGCCTGCCGTCCCATGTCGCCCACGAGCGCGGCATTCCGTACAGCCTTCTCAGGGTCCTTCCGAGCCACCGCCTGCAGCGCGGCGGCATGTACGACCATCAGGCTCACCCGGTGCGCGACGACGTCATGCATCTCTCGGGCGATCCGGGTCCGTTCCTCGTTCCTGGCCCACTCGGCCCGCTCCTCGGCCCGCTCGGCAAGCAGCTGAAGCTCCCGCTCCAGCGAGTCCGCCCGCTCCCGCAAGCTCTCCATCAACCGCCGCCGGGCCCCTACATACAGCCCCAGCAGCAAGGGCGGCGCGGTCACCCCGAGAGACGCGCTGATCGAAGCGAACGGAACGAACCAGTCCCCCAGCGACACATCCCCCGACGCCATGTCCTGCCGCACCCGCACGAACGTCACGATCAACGTCCCCACCAGCGACATCCCCGCCAGCGACGCGATGATCCGCCGCGGCAGCTCGGACGCGGCCAGCGTGTACAGACCGACGATGGCCATCAGGAAGCCCATCTGGGCGGGCGTGATGGCGATGGAGACGAGGACGACGGCTATCGGCCACTTCCGCCGAATCACCAGCACCGACCCGGCCAGCACCCCGAACACCACTCCCGCGGCCACCGGAATCCCGGCATCCCGCGCGAACGGAATCCCCTCCGCCGCACACTCCATGGCAGATACGAACGCCAGGCTCCCGTCGAGTACGGCGCTCCGCCACCTGGCCCACCACCAAGGCCCGGTCAGGGCCGGTGCGTGGTCTTCCCCCGTCGTGGTCATGCATCCAGCCTACGGGCGCAAGCCCCCCGTTTTCCGGCGAGTTTTCGCGACTGGCCTACACCACCCTCCGTAACCGAACAGAAGCGAAACCGCCCCATATATCTCGAACTGCTGAATCGCACATCGTTCACGCCGAACCGGCGGTGCGTGACGGGCACCGTCGCGTCAAAGGGTCTTGGTGCGGCATAGTAGGAGGCGCCGCTCGGCGACCCGGTGCAATGCCCGGTCCAGTCGAGCTTGTTCCCCCGTGGTGTAATTGGCAGCACTGTGGCTTTTGGTGCCATCTGTCCGGGTTCGAGTCCTGGCGGGGGAGCCCCTTCTCGGTTCGGGCCCTGACAGCTCTGTCAGGGCCCGCTCTCATGTCCCCCCTGATTCCCCCCGGTATCCTGCGGATGTCACTCCACCCCCTCCACAGCCGAAGGGCATCCCGTGAGCGCCATTCGCCCGGCAGCCGTCGTCGTTCTCGCAGCGGGTGAGGGCACCCGTATGAAGTCGGCCACACCCAAGGTCCTGCACGAGATCTGTGGCCGCAGTCTCGTGGGCCATGTGCTCGCCGCAGCGCGGGAGTTGCAGCCCGAGAACCTGGTCGTCGTGGTGGGTCACGCGCGGGAGAAGGTCGGTGCGCACCTGGCGGAGATCGACCCGCATGTGCGGACGGCGGTGCAGGCGCAGCAGAACGGTACGGGGCATGCCGTGCGGATGGCACTGGAGGAGCTCGGGGGTTCTGTCGACGGCACGGTTGTGGTCGTGTGTGGCGATACCCCGCTGCTCACCGGGGAGACACTCCAAGCCCTCGCCGCCACCCACTCCTCCGACGGCAATGCCGTCACCGTCCTCACCGCCGAGGTGCCGGACGCGACCGGGTACGGCCGTATCGTGCGCGACGGTGCTTCCGGTGCCGTCACGGAGATCGTCGAGCACAAGGACGCGTCCGAGTCGCAGCGCGCGATCCGTGAGATCAACTCCGGTGTGTTCGCCTTCGACGGACAACTCCTCGCGGACGCCCTCGGCAAGGTCCGTACCGACAACAGCCAGGGCGAGGAATACCTCACCGATGTTCTCGGGATTCTGCGCCAGGCCGGTCACCGGGTCGGGGCTTCCGTCGCCGGCGACCATCGTGAGATCGCCGGGATCAACAACCGGGTCCAGCTCTCCGAGGCCCGCCGGATCCTCAACGACCGGCTGCTGACCCGCGCCATGCTGGCCGGCGTCACCGTCATCGACCCCGCGACGACGTGGGTCGATGTGACCGTGACCTTCGAGCAGGATGCCGTCGTCCACCCCGGAACCCAGCTGCACGGCTCCACTCACCTCGGCGAGGGCTCCGAGGTCGGCCCCAACAGCCGGCTCACGGACACGCGGGTCGGTGCCGGTGCGCGGGTCGACAACACGGTCGCAAACGGCGCGGACGTCGGGCCGCAGGCGTCGGTCGGGCCGTACGCCTATCTCCGGCCCGGCACCAGGCTGGGGCTGAAGTCGAAGGTCGGTACCTACGTCGAGACGAAGAACTCCCTGATCGGGGAGGGCACGAAGGTTCCGCACCTCTCCTACGTCGGGGACGCGACGATCGGTGAGTACACGAACATCGGGGCCGCGAGTGTCTTCGTGAACTATGACGGGAAGGACAAACACCACACGACTGTCGGCTCGCACTGCCGTACCGGTTCGGACAACATGTTTGTGGCTCCTGTCACCATCGGGGACGGCGCCTATACGGCCGCCGGGTCCGTGATCACGAAGGATGTGCCGCCCGGTTCGCTCGCCGTGGCCCGGGGTCAGCAGCGGAATATCGAGGGTTGGGTGGCTCGTAAGCGTCCGGGGAGCGCGGCGGCGAAGGCGGCCGAGGCGGCGGCGCGGGAAGCCGCTGACGAGGGCTGACCGGAAACCGGTGCGTCAAACTCGGCGTACCGTGATAAGTGCACATCCGCACACCCCAGCTGAGACACCTCTGAGGAGACAGTGCTGTGACCGGGATCAAGACGACCGGCGAGAAGAAGTTGATGTTCTTCTCCGGCCGCGCCCACCCCGAGCTTGCCGAGGAGGTCGCCCAGCAGTTGGGTGTCGGGGTTGTCCCGACGAAGGCCTTCGACTTCGCGAACGGTGAGATCTACGTCCGTTACGAGGAGTCGGCGCGCGGTGCGGACTGCTTTGTGATCCAGAGCCACACGGCTCCGATCAATCAGTGGATCATGGAGCAGCTGATCATGATCGACGCTCTGAAGCGTGCGTCGGCCCGCTCCATCACCGTCATCGTGCCCTTCTACGGTTACGCGCGGCAGGACAAGAAGCACCGCGGACGTGAACCCATTTCGGCGCGTCTGATCGCGGACATGATGAAGACGGCGGGTGCGGACCGGATCCTCACGGTCGATCTGCACACCGACCAGATCCAGGGCTTCTTCGACGGCCCCGTCGACCATCTCTTCGCGCTGCCGCTGCTCGCGGACTATGTGGGGCGCAAGGTCGACAAGGCGAAGCTGACCGTCGTCTCCCCGGACGCGGGGCGGGTGCGGGTGGCCGACCGCTGGTGCGACCGGCTCGGTGCGCCGCTCGCGATCGTGCACAAGCGGCGCGACAAGGACGTGGCGAACCAGGTGACGGTCCACGAGGTCGTGGGTGAGGTCAAGGGCCGCGTGTGTGTCCTGGTCGACGACATGATCGACACGGGCGGCACGATCTGCGGGGCGGCCGATGCCCTGTTCGCGCACGGCGCCGAGGACGTCATCGTGACGGCGACGCACGGTGTGCTGTCGGGTCCGGCGGCGGACCGGCTGAAGAACTCCCGGGTGAGCGAGTTCGTGTTCACCAACACCCTGCCGACGCCGGCCGAACTGGGCAGTCACCTCGACAAGATCACGGTGCTGTCGATCGCGCCGACGGTCGCGAATGCGGTGCGTGAGGTGTTCGAGGACGGTTCGGTGACGAGCCTGTTCGACGAGCAGTGAGGGCCGAGCAGTAGGGCTCCTCGAAGATCCTTTTGGGTACGGCCTCCCCTGCCGAGTAGACTGCTGAAGTTGCTCGGCGAGGGAGGCCGTACTCATCGTGGTACGGCTGTCCGTTATCGACGCGCTCTTCGTAGCAGGCCGTTCGTGGCCGGGTGACCTTGTCCGTTCTCACCCATACGAGGAGTGCACAGCATGTCCGAGGTAAAGATCTCCGCCGAGACTCGCACCGAGTTCGGCAAGGGCGCCGCCCGCCGTATCCGTCGTGACGCGAAGGTTCCCGGTGTCCTGTACGGCCACGGTGGCGACCCGCTGCACCTGACCCTTCCGGGCCACGAGCTCCTGCTCGCGCTGCGTACGCCGAACGTCCTGATCGCCCTGGACATCGACGGCAAGACGAACGAGCTGGCGATCCCGAAGGCCGTGCAGCGTGACCCGCTGAAGGGCTTCCTGGAGCACGTCGACCTGCTGCTCGTGAAGCGGGGCGAGAAGGTCAACGTCGAGATCTACGTGCAGACCGAGGGTGAGCTGGCCCCCGGTGCCTACCTGCTCGAGCACGTCCTCAACGCGCTTCCGGTCGAGGCCGAGGCCACCCACATCCCCGAGTCCGTCACGGTCTCCGTCGAGGGCCTGGCGGCCGGCGACTCCGTCCTCGCCAAGGACATCCCCCTGCCGAGCGGCACCAAGCTGGCCGTCGACGACGACACGGTCGTCCTCCAGGTCCTGGCCGCGCAGGCCGAGGAGGCCCCGGAGGGCGAAGAGACCGGCGAAGAGGCCACCCAGGCCTGATCCTCACTTTCGTCGTTTCGTCAGCCGCTGTTCCCGCAAGGGGCAGCGGCTGGCGCATGGGGGTCCGGGGGTTGCCCCCGGGAAAGCACAGCAAGGAGACATGGACGTGACGACCGACCCGAGCGCCCCTTGGCTGATCGCCGGACTCGGCAATCCCGGGCCCGAGTACGCCATGAACCGGCACAACGTCGGGTTCATGGTGGCGGATCTGCTGGCTGAGCGGATCGGGGGGAAGTTCAAGCGGGCCGGGAAGGCGCAGGCGCAGGTGGTCGAGGGGCGGATCGGGCCGCCGGGGCCGGGGAGCCGGCGGGTGGTGCTGGTGAAGCCGATGTCGTACATGAATCTGTCCGGTGGGCCCCTGAACGCCCTGCGGGACTTCTACAAGGTTCCGGTGGGCCACATCGTGGCCGTGCACGACGAACTCGACATCGACTACGGCACGTTGCGGCTGAAGCTCGGTGGTGGGGACAACGGGCACAACGGGCTGAAGTCGATGACGAAGGTGATGGGGCCGGACTATCACCGGGTGCGGTTCGGGATCGGGCGGCCCCCGGGGCGGATGCAGGTCGCGGACTTCGTGCTGAAGGACTTCTCCGCGGCGGAGCGCAAGGAGCTGGACTACTTCGTGGACCGGGCGGCGGACGCGGTGGAGTGCCTGGTGATCGAGGGGCTGGAGCGGGCGCAGGGCACGTACAACTCCTGAGGCCGGAGATACGTACGTACAACTCCTGACATTGCCCCCACGGGAGTTGACCGAGCGCGCGGGCATGGCCAATGATCCCCGCCATGCCTTCTGCCGTCATTTCCCACCGGGGCACGGAGACCGCGCTGCGGTTCGGCCGGCTCGCGGCGATGGGTACGGTCGCCGCGCTGATTCTGATCGCCGGTGTGTGGGCGTCGTGGGGGACGGCGCAGTACGTGATGCTGACGAAGGGCCGGGAGCGCGGCACGGTCGAGGTGACGCGGTGCGGTGCCGACACGTGCACCGGGCCGTACACGCCGGTCTCGCCGGGGTCGCAGCCCCGGGAGAGCGTGGTCATCGAGAAGACGGTCGCCGTGCGGAAGGGGCAGACGTACGCGGTCGTCATGAAGCCCGGCGGCAGTGATGTCGTGCGCTCCGGGCCCGGTGGTGTCCTGTATTCCTGGGCTCCGATGGGTGGCGCCTTGCTGCTCGCTTCGGTCGTGGTGGCGGGCGGACTGGGGCGGGCGCGGGCGGCGTGGGTCATGGCGGGGAGCGGGGTCGCGCTGCTCACGGCCGCATTTGTGGTGATCTGAGCGGACTGGGGCGGCTGCGTTCTGTGGGGAAACTGTTCGTTGTCTGTTCGTGATTGACCCAGGGTCAGTCGCGGCTGGAAGCTGAGCCGCCCCCTCCACATCTTCCCGCTCACTTCTCGAAGATGGACTGCCCATGCGTACCCTCACGGTCGTGGCCGCGGCCACCGCCTCACTGCTGCTCGCCCCTTCGGCCCAGGCCACGGACACCTACACCGTCGAGCTGCGGCAGCAACTGCCGCGTACCGCCACCACCCAGGACGGCGGGGCCCCGCAGGAGGACGGCTGCCCCGGGATTCCCGAGACCATGGACGGCTGGCACTTCGTCCTGCCCGGCAACTCCAGCACGTTCGTCAAGCTGACGGTGACCTTCCAGCCCGGTGGCGAACAGGTCGTCACCAGCTTCGGCCCGCCGTCCGACAAGCACGCCTACGTGGCGTCGAAGCCGGGTGCCCTGCTGACCTCCGCGGTCGCCGAGGTCGAAGGCGGCAGCCTGGAGCTGTTCAACCTGTCGCACACCTGCCCGGCGGACACGGCTCCCGATGAGCCGGGCGACGACAAGCCGACCGATGAGCCGAGCGCCACGCCGTCGGCCTCCGCCACTCCGACGACCGAGGAACCGGCCGCGTCCTCCTCCCCCACGGAGACGGCTGCCGCGCCGTCCTCGTCCCCCTCCGCGCAGGGCGGCAGCGGCGCGGGCGACCTCGCCGAGACCGGCAGCGGCGCCCCCGTCGGCCTGCTCTCCGGTGCCGCGGCGGCGCTGCTGGCGGCGGGCGGTTACCTGGTGTTCCGGCGTCGCAAGTCCGCCTGACGCCCCCGCACGACGGTGCCCCCGGCCTCACCACAGAGGCCGGGGGCACCGTCGTACCAGGAATGATCAGCCGGTGTTGCGCAGTCCCGCCGCCACACCGTTCACCGTGAGCAGCAGGGCCCGCGCCAGCAGCGGATCCGGCTCCTCGCCGGCCGCCGCGGCGTCCCGCTGGCGCTTGAGCAGGGTGACCTGGAGGTAGGAGATGGGGTCCAGGTAGGCGTCGCGGATGGTGAAGGTCTGCTTCAGGACCGGGGTGGCGTCGAGGAGTTCCTGTTCGCCGGTGATCTTCAGTACCTCGGCGACGGTCAGCTCGTGCTCGGCCTTGATGGTGTCGAAGACATGCTTGAGGTCGTCGGGGACGAGGGTGTCGACGTAGTGGGCGGCGATCCGCAGGTCCGTCTTGGCGAGGGTCATCTCGACGTTGGAGATGAAGTTGCGGAAGAAGTGCCACTGTTCGTGCATCTCGGCGAGGACGGTGTCCAGGCCGGCCTCGCGCAGCGCCTTCAGGCCGGAGCCGACGCCGAACCAGCCCGGCACGATCTGCCGGGACTGGGTCCAGCCGAACACCCACGGGATGGCGCGCAGGCCGTCGAGTCCGGCGCCGGAGTCCGGGCGGCGGGAAGGGCGTGAGCCGAGGTGGAGATCGGCGAGCTGGTCGACGGGGGTGGAGGCGAAGAAGTACGCGGGCAGGTCCGGGTCCTCCACCAGCCTGCGGTAGGCGGCGTGCGCGGCGTCCGACACGACGTCCATCGCGGCGTCCCAGCGGGCCAGCGCCTCTTCCGGCTGGCGGGGTGCGGTGTGCAGGGCGGACGCCTGGAGCGTGGCGGCGACGGTCAGCTCCAGGTTCTCGCGGGCCAGCGACGGCACGAGGTACTTGTCGGAGATGACCTCGCCCTGTTCGGTCACCTTGATCTCGCCCTCCAGGGTGCCCCAGGGCTGGGCGAGGATCGCGTCGTGGGAGGGGCCGCCGCCGCGGCCGACGGTGCCGCCGCGGCCGTGGAACAGCCTCAGACGCACGCCGTAGCGATGCGCCACGTCGCGCAGGCGGCGCTGGGCGCGGTGGATCTCCCACTGCGAGGTGGTGATGCCGCCGAACTTGGAGGAGTCGGAGTAGCCGAGCATGACCTCCTGCACGTCCCCGCGCAGGGCCACGAGCCTGCGGTACGACGGGTCGGAGAGCATGTCCTCCAGGATCGTGTCGGCGGCCTTGAGCTCGTCGGTGGTCTCGAGCAGCGGCACGATGCCGATCTTCGCCCAGCCGGCGTGCAGGTCGATGAGCCCCGCCTCGCGCGCCAGCACGGCGGCGGCGAAGACGTCATCGGCGCCCTGGCACATGGAGATGATGTACGACTCGACGACCTCGGGTCCGAAGACCTCCAGGGCCCGCTTGACGGTCTCGAACACGCCGAGGGTCTTCGCGCCGGCCGCGTCGACGGGCGCCGGGGTCGGGCCCAGCGGCCTGCGGGAGCGGAGCTCCTTCGCGAGCAGCTTGAGCCGGTACTCGCGCGGCATGTCCTCGTACCGCCAGGACTCCTCGCCGAGACGGTCGAAGAGCTGGCCGAGGGCGTGGTGGTGGGCGTCGGCGTGCTCGCGGACGTCCATCGTGGCGAGCTGGAGGCCGAAGGCGGCGAGCGTACGGATCGTACGGTTCATCCGGCCTTCCGCGAACAGTCCGCCGCGGTGCTCCCTGAGCGAGGTCTGGATCAGGGTCAGGTCGGCCAGCAGCTCGGAGGTGCCGAGGTAGTCGCGGCCCGGCTCGTGCGGGGTGCCGGTGGCGAGGCGCTGCTTGGTGTTCTCCAGCTTCTGCCGGACGCAGGTGGCCTTGAGCCGGTAGGGCTCCTCCGCGTTGAGCCGCTTGTAGCGGGGGCTGATCTCGGGCAGGCGTTCGAGGTCTGTCTGCAACGACGTGAGCAGTTCTTCCGTCGCGCCGGTGTAGCGGATGGAGTTCGACAGGAAGCCGCGCAGCTCGTCGACCATCTCCAGGGCGTCGTTGATGCCGTGCTCGTGCTGGAGGATCAGCACCTCCCAGGTGACCTCGGGGGTCACATTGGGGTTGCCGTCGCGGTCGCCGCCGATCCAGGTGCCGAAGGTGAGCGGGCGCGTGTCGTCGGGGAGCTTCACACCGACGCGCTCCAGCTCGGCGGTCAGGTCCTCGAGTACGTCACCGACGGCGCCGGCGTGCAGTTCGTCGAGGTAGTAGATCGCGTTGCGGGCCTCGTCCGCGGGCTCGGGGCGTACGACGCGCAGCTCGTCCGTCTGCCAGACGAGGTCGATGTTCTCGGCCAGCCGGGTGTCGTAGCGGCGGCGGTCGGCCTCGATGACCGGGGTCTCCAGGAGCGCGGCGATGCGCCGGAGCTTGTTGAGCACCGAGCGGCGCGCGGCCTCGGTCGGGTGGGCCGTGAACACGGGACGAACGTTGAGGTGCTTGACCGTCTGGCGCAGATGCTCGGGGTCGGCGTCCTTCAGCCGGTCGGCCGTACGGGCGAGGAGTCCGCCCTCGGCGGCACGCTTGGCGCGCAGCTCCCGGCCGCGGTGGACCTGCTCGGTGACGTTGGCCAGGTGGAAGTAGGTGGAGAAGGCGCGGACCAGCTTGGCCGCGGTGTCCAGTTCCGTGCCGCGCAGCAGCTCGGCGGCGGCCTCGCCGTCCTCACGGGTGAGGCGGCGGACCTTCTCGACGAGTTCCAGCAGCTCAGGGCCTTCCTGGCGGACGAGGGTCTCGCCGAGGAGATCGCCCAGCCGCCTGATGTCGGCGCGCAGCTCACTGCTGGTCGTGGTCTGGTCGTCGGCACTGCTCACAGGTGCGGCTCCTTGCAGTGTTGAAGCTCATCTGGAGGGGACCCGGAGTGTGGTCGCGCGGCGGGGGCCGCATACGGGCCGGGCATCCGGGAATTAATCAGAGCGGACCGCGCTGTCCGACCGATTCCTAAGGATAGGTGTCCGTGCGGACGCGCAGGCCCACGGGCTCTTGCCGACCGGCGACGCGCTGCCATACTTACGTCGCCGTAGGTTACGGAACCGTAGGGACTCCCGTCAGAGCCCTCGACGACCCTGGGTTCCCAGCCCGGGCACTTGCCTCAACCCACGAACCCCACAGGGGACGCCCCATGACCACGAGCTCCGATGTGATCGACGACGCCCCGAAGGCGCCCAACAACACCCCACTCCCCAAGGCCACGCTCGGCGGCGAGAAGAAGGGGCGCGTCGAGCAGCTCGCGCTTCTCCTCTTCATCGTCGTCCCCTTCCTCGCGCTCGCCGCGGCGGTGCCGCTGGCCTGGGGCTGGGGAGTGAGCTGGCTGGACCTCGGTCTGCTGGTCTTCTTCTACTTCTTCGCCTGCCACGGCGTCACGATCGGCTACCACCGCTACTTCACCCACGGCTCCTTCAAGGCCAAACGTCCGCTGCGCATCGCACTCGCCATCGCCGGTTCGATGGCGGTGGAGGGCCCGCTGGTCCGCTGGGTCGCGGACCATCGCAAGCACCACAAGTTCTCCGACGCGGAGGGCGACCCGCACTCTCCGTGGCGTTACGGGGAGACGCTCCCGGCGCTGATGAAGGGACTGTGGTGGGCGCACATCGGCTGGATGTTCGACGAGGAGCGGACGCCGCAGGACAAGTACGCGCCGGATCTGATCAAGGACGACACGATCCGGACGATCTCCCGTCAGTTCCTCTACTGGACGGTGCTCTCCCTCGCCCTGCCCGCGCTGATCGGCGGGCTGGTGACGATGTCGTGGTGGGGCGCGTTCACGGGCTTCTTCTGGGGATCACTCGTTCGAGTGGCCCTGTTGCACCATGTGACCTGGTCGATCAACTCGATCTGCCACGCGGTCGGCAAGCGCCCCTTCAAGTCGCGTGACAAGTCCGGCAACGTGTGGTGGCTGGCGGTCCTGTCCTGCGGTGAGTCCTGGCACAACCTGCATCACGCCGACCCGACCTCCGCGCGGCACGGTGTGGAGCGCGGTCAGATCGACTCCTCGGCCCGGATCATCCGCTGGTGCGAGCAGTTCGGCTGGGCGTACGACGTGCGCTGGCCGTCACGCTCGCGTATCGATTCCCGCCGTAACACCGAGAACGACAGCTCTCAGCGGGAGAAGGCGACCGCCGAGGCTGCATGATTGACGGCGTGGCGACCGATCCCAGCACCTCCAGCAATGAGAAGCCGCGGCGAGCGCGCCGAACCCGGATGACGGGAGCGGAGCGCCGCCAGCAGCTGCTGGAGATCGGTCGCACCCTCTTCGCGGAGAGAGGCTTCGAGGCCACGTCGGTGGAGGAGATCGCGGCGAAGGCAGGGGTGTCCAAGCCGGTGGTGTACGAGCACTTCGGCGGCAAGGAGGGCCTGTACGCGGTGGTGGTGGACCGCGAGATGCGGCGCCTGCTGGACATGGTGACAAGCTCCCTCACGGCGGGCCACCCCCGAGAACTCTGCGAGCAAGCGGCCTTCGCCCTCCTCGACTACATCGAGGAATACACGGACGGCTTCCGCATCCTCGTCCGCGACTCCCCCATCCCCCAGTCCACGGGTTCCTTCGCCTCCCTCATCTCGGACATCGCCACCCAGGTGGAGGACATCCTCGGCCGCGAGTTCAAACGCCGCGGCTTCGACCCCAAACTGGCCCCCCTCTACGCCCAGGCCCTCGTCGGCATGGTCGCCCTCACCGGCCAGTGGTGGCTCGACGTCCGCCGCCCGAAGAAGGCGGAGGTCGCGGCCCATCTGGTGAACCTGGCCTGGCACGGCCTGGACGGCTTGGAGGCGAAGCCTCGGCTGATAGGGCGCCGGAAGGCCTAGCCGAGCGGTTCGAGGAACTCCAGCCGGTTGCCGAAAGGGTCCTCGGAGTAGAAGCGCCGGTACCCCGGCAGATTCTCGTCCCAGATGACGGTCGCCCCATGAACTTCGAGCCGGGCGGCGTACGTCTCGATCCCGGTGACTCGCAGCCCCGGGTGCGCTTTCCTCGCCGGACGGAAATCCTCCTCGATTCCCAGGTGCAGCTGCACCGGCCCCGACTGGAACCAGCAGCCTCCGCGCGCGGCGAGCGCGGGCGGCTTGGGTATCTCGGTCAGGCCGAGGACATCGACGTAGTACGACCGGAGCCGCTCCTCCGAGCCGGGCGGCGCCGTGAGCTGGACATGGTCGACGGCGGTGATCATCACGCCTCCTTGCGGGCGACGGCGAAGATGCGGCGGAAGGGGAACGGGGTGCCGTGGGGGCCGGATGGATAGGCCTCGCGCAGGGCCGAGCGGTACTCGGCCACGAAGGCGTCCCGTTCGTCGGGGTCGTCGGTGAGGGCGGTGAGGACGGGGCGTAGGCCTGTTCCCTTGACCCAGTCGAGTACGGGGTCCTGGCCGGTGAGGAGGTGGACGTACGTCGTCTCCCAGACGTCGGCCGTGCAGCCCAGCGCGGTCAGGTGTTCCAGGTAGGTCTCGGGGGCGAGGACGGCGTCGTCGTGGCGGAGGGTGGCGGCGAGGCGGTCGCCGAAGCGCGGGGAATCGGCGAGTTCGCGCATCAGGCGGTGGCTGGGGGCGTCGAAGTTGCCGGGCACCTGGAAGGCGAAGGTGCCGCCGGGGGTGAGGCCGGCGATCCAGTCGGCGAAGCGGTCCGCGTGCCCGGGGACCCACTGCAGCGTGGCATTGCTGACGATCAGGTCGTACGGCCGTACGGGCTCCCAGGTGCGGACGTCGGCGGGCGCGAAGTCGAGGTGGCCGCCGCCTACCGTGGGGCCCGCATGAGCCTCGGCCCGGGACAGCATCTCGGGCGAGTTGTCGTAGCCGGTGATGTGCGCGGTGGGCCAGCGGTCGGCGAGGAGGGTGGTGACATTGCCGGGCCCACAGCCGAGGTCGGCGATGCGGGGCGGGGTGCCGGGCAGGTCGGGGATGCGGGCCAGGAGGTCGGCGAAGGGGCGGGCGCGGTGGCCGGCGTGGCGCAGGTACTGGGCGGGGTCCCAGGTGGGGGCGGACATGGTGGGCCTCCGGGAGGGGAACGACCGTGGCTGACAGGTACCCAGCCTGCCCCGATGATTACCTTGAGGTCAAGAAGCTTGACGTCAAGAGACTTCACATCGACACAACCACTACACTGATCGTCATGGAGGACGAGGTCGATCGGCTGGTCGCAGCGTGGCGCCGGGAGCGCCCTGACCTCGACGTGGAACCGCTCGAGGTGCTCAGCCGGGTGAGCAGACTGGCCCGGCACCTGGACCGCGCACGTCGGCTGGCCTTCTCCGAACACAGCCTGGAGCCCTGGGAGTTCGACGTGCTGACGGCGCTGCGGCGTGCCGGCACGCCGTATCAGCTCTCGCCGGGGCAGTTGCTGACGCAGACGCTGGTCACCTCGGGGACGATGACGAACCGTATCGACCGCCTGGCCAAGAAGGGGCTGGTGGAGCGGCTGCCGGATCCTAGCGACCGGCGTGGTGTGCTGGTTCGGCTGACCGACGAGGGGCGCGATCGGGCCGATCAGGCGCTTGCGGGGCTGCTTGATCAGGAGCGGGCGATTCTGGCGGAGTTGTCGCGGGCGCAGCGGGGTGAGCTGGCGGGGTTGCTGCGTCAGCTGACGGCGCCGTTCGACAACATTCCTGGGTAGGAACTGGTTGTCGGTTGTCTGCGGGTTCGTTGTGGCTGGTCGCGCAGTTCCCCGCGCCCCTTCGGGCGCTTCCAGTCACCGGCACAGATCAGGCGCTGCTGCTTTCCTCCACCCCGATCCTCCCTACGGGCCCTAGATCCACCGGGCCCACCCCCGCCCGCCTCGCCAGTGCCACCGCGGCCAGTGTCGAGTGCACGCCCAGCTTGCCCAGGACGTTCTGCATGTGCGTGCGGACGGTGTGCGGGGAGAGGAACAGGCGCTCGGCTACCGCTTTGCGTCCCAGGCCCGCGACCATGCAGCGCAGTACCTCGCGCTCGCGCGGGGTGAGGGACTCCACGAGCCGTTCGCTCTCGGTGCGGTGTTTGCGGGCGGCCGTCAGCTCGCGCAGGACGCCGGTGAGCAGGGCGGGCGGCAGGTGGGTCTCGTCGCGCAGGACGCCGCGGATGACGGTGAGCAGCCGGGAGAGCGAACAGTCCTTGGCGACCCAGCCCGACGCCCCGGCCTGCAGGGCGAGCGCGGCCCGGCGTGGGTCGTCCTTCTCGGCGAGGACGACGATCCGTACGCCTGGCTGTGCGACGCGGACGCCGGCGACCAGGGAGATCCCGTCGACGAGCCCGTCCTCGTTCCCTTCCTGTACGGGTGCGGGACGCACACCCGGCACATTTCCGCCCAGATCGGCGTCGACGAGCAGCACGTCGAAGCGGCGCCCCTCGGCGACGGCGCGCTCCAGACTGCGCATGGCGGCAGGGCCGCTGCCCGCCGCGGACACGTCGACGTCAGGCTCGGCGGCCAGTGCGGCGGCGAGCGACTCGGCGAAGATGCGGTGGTCGTCGACGACTAGGACTCGGATACGAACCACTGAAAACCCCCACTGGTCCGGGAAAACGACGACCTGTGCGGGTACGACGCCCAGGAATGGTCGCAGTCGCACGGCCGCCGCCGTGCCAAGACTGCTACCCCCACTGCGGGCGTCGTACCCGACTTGTCTCGCCCCCTGATCAGCACCGGCCCCCACCGGTGCTGTTCATCAGAGTACGGGCGGGGGCCGACAGCGGAAGGTAATTTGCAGAACTGGTTGTCCAGCGCGTTTATGGTGAGCCGCATGTTTCGTATCGAGACAGAAGTCGACAAAGAGCGGCGCGACTTGCTTCGTTCCCGTCTCCGCGCCGCCAATACGGCGGCTTCACCGATCTTGCGCGGACTGCGCGGAACCCCTGGTGAACGGGAACTTCCGCTCCATGTCTGGGTGTTGGATCACCACGACCGGCTGGCGGGCGGCCTCGTCGGCCACACCTGGACGACCTGGCTGCACGTGACCTATCTGTGGGTGGACGAGCGCCTTCGGGGCGCAGGGCTGGGCTCCCGGCTGCTGGCGCAAGCGGAGCACGTCGCGCGCACGGAGCGCGGCTGTCGGGGCGCGCGCCTGGAGACCTGGGATTTCCAGGCGCCGGAGTTCTACCAGAAGCAGGGCTATGACGTGGTGTGCGTGATCCCCGACTATCCGCCGGGGATCACGGAGTACACGCTGACCAAGCGGCTCAGCTGAGCCGCCGCGCCCCCGCCGAAGGCACCGCCTCGAAGACGCGCGGTGCCGTGAAGCCGGCCGCCGCGAAGGCCTCCTGCACCGCCTTGGTGATGGTGTCGACGTCGGCCGTCTCGGCCAGCACGATCGCCGAGCCGCCGAAGCCGCCGCCGGTCATGCGGGCGCCGATCGCCCCGGTGGAGAGGGCTGTGTCGACGACCAGGTCCAGTTCGGGGCAGGAGATGCGGAAGTCGTCGCGCAGGGAGGCGTGGCCCTCGACGAGCACCTGGCCGATCGCGCGGGTCTCGCCGGCCTTCAGCAGGGCGACCGTCTGCTCCACCCGGTGGTTCTCGGTGACGATGTGGCGCACCAGCCGGCGCACCTCCTCCTCGTCGCCGAGCCGTGCGAGCGCCGCGTCCAGGCCGTCGTACGGTACGTCCCGCAGCGCTTCGACGCCCAGGAGGGCGGCGCCCTTCTCGCAGCCGGCGCGGCGCTTGCCGTACTCGCCGGTCGAGTGCTCGTGCTTGACCTGGGTGTCGACGACGAGCAGGCGCATGCCCTCGGCGGCCAGGTCGAAGGGGATCTGCTGCTGGGAGAGGTCGCGGGTGTCGAGGAACAGGGCGTGGCCCGCGGTGCAGCAGGCGGACGCGGTCTGGTCCATGATGCCGACGGGGGCGCCGACGTAGACATTCTCGGCGCGCTGGCACAGGCGGGCCAGCTGCCAGCCCTTGAGGCCGAGTTCGTACAGGTCGTTCAGGGCCAGGGCGACCGCGACCTCCAGCGCCGCCGACGAGGACAGGCCCGCGCCGGACGGGACGGTCGAGGTCAGGTGGATGTCGGCGCCGGTGACCGGGTGGCCCGCGTCGCGCAGGGCCCAGGCGACGCCCGCCGGGTAGGCCGTCCAGTTCGTGTCCGACCCCGGGTTCAGTTCGTCGACGCGCAGTTCGACGACCGGGCCCTCGACGTCCTCCGAGTGCAGGCGCAGGACGCCGTCCTCGCGTCGGGACACCGCCACGACCGTGACGTGCGGCAGCGCGAACGGCATGACGAAGCCGTCGTTGTAGTCGGTGTGCTCGCCGATCAGGTTGACCCGGCCCGGCGCCGCCCACACTCCCTCCGGCTCGGCCCCGTACAGCTCCTTGAACCGCTCGGCGACACCACCGACGACAGGCTCGCTCATCCCCTGACCCCTGACCTTTCGAACCGACCGGTCTGTACCGGCCCTGAATTTACTTGCCGCGCGTACGAGTCACTTGCCGCGCGACTGCGTGAACTCCCACGCGTCCGCGACGATCCCGGCGAGGTCCGCTCGGGACGGGTTCCAGCCGAGCCGCTCGCGGGCGGTGGAAGCGGAGGCGACAAGCACCGCCGGGTCGCCGCCGCGGCGCGGGGCCGTGACCTCGGGGATCGGGTGCCCGGTGACCTGGCGGACGGTCTCGATGACCTGGCGGACGGAGAAACCGTTGCCGTTGCCGAGGTTGCAGATCAGGTGCTCGCCGGGCTGCGCGGCCTGGACGGCCAGCAGGTGGGCCTCGGCCAGGTCGGCGACGTGGATGTAGTCGCGGACGCAGGTGCCGTCCGGCGTCGGGTAGTCGTCGCCGAAGACGGAGATCGCGTCGCGCTTGCCCTGCGCGACCTGGAGGACCAGCGGGATCAGGTGCGACTCGGGGTCGTGGCGCTCGCCGTACGCGCCGTATGCACCGGCCACGTTGAAGTAGCGCAGGGAGACCGCGGCCAGGCCGTGCGCCGCCGCCTCGCCGGTGATCATGTGGTCGACGGCGAGCTTCGAGGCGCCGTACGGCGAGGTGGGCGCCGTCGGGTCGGTCTCGGTGATCGGGGTGTTGACCGGCTCGCCGTACGTGGCCGCCGTAGAGGAGAAGACCAGCTTGCGGACGCCGGCCTCGCGCATCGCGCCCAGCAGCGCCATCGTGCCGCCGACGTTGTTGTCCCAGTACTTCTCGGGCTTGACCACCGACTCGCCGACCTGCGAGGACGCGGCGAAGTGCAGGACGGCGTCGAAGGTGGCGTCCAGCCACTTGGCGGCGTCGCGGATGTCGCCCTCGATGAAGGTGGCGCCGGTGGGCACGCCCTCGCGGAAGCCGGTGGTGAGGTTGTCGAGGACGACGACCTCATGGCCCGCCTCCAGCAGATGCTGGGCGACCACGCTGCCGACGTAACCCGCGCCACCGGTCACCAAGTACTTACCGCTCATGAACTCGCTACCTCTCGCAGTCGCTCGGCCGCGCGCTCCGGCGGCACGTCGTTGATGAACACGTTCATGCCGGACTCGGAACCCGCGAGGAACTTCAGCTTGCCGGACGTGCGGCGGATGGTGAAAAGCTCGAGGTGAAGGGCGAAATCGTCCCTGCTCACACCGTCGAACTCGTCCAGCGTGCCGAACGGGGCCTGATGCCAGGCCGCGATGTACGGCGTGGGCGGTTCGCCCTCGCCGAAGATCCGGTCGAAGCGCCTCAAGAGTTCCAGATAGAGCTGGGGGAATTCTGTGCGCGCCGCCTCGTCGAGCCCGAGCAGATCGGGCACGCGGCGCTTGGGGTACAGGTGGACCTCGTACGGCCAGTGCGCGGCGTACGGCACGAAGGCGACCCAGTGTTCACCCTCCAGGACGACCCGCTCGCCGGCGAGTTCACGCTCCAGGACGGCGTCGAAGAGGTTCTCACCTCCGGTCGCTTCCTTATGAGTTGCGAGAGAACGCAGCATGAGCGCGGTGCGCGGCGTGGTGAAGGGGTAGGCGTAGATCTGGCCGTGCGGGTGGCCCAGGGTCACGCCGATCTCGGCGCCGCGGTTCTCGAAGCAGAACACCTGGTCGACGGAGGGCAGATGGGACAGCTCCGAGGTCCGGTCGGTCCAGGCGTCGAGCACCAACCCCACCTGTTCCTCGGTCAGTTCGGCGAAGGACGCGTTGTGGTCGGAGGTGAAGCAGACGACCTCGCAGCGGCCGGAGTCGCCGGCGAGCGAGGGGAAGCGGTTCTCGAAGACCACGACGTCGTACGACGAGTCCGGGATCTCGCTCAGCCGCTCGCCCTGGGAGGGACACAGGGGGCACTCGTTGGCCGGCGGGTGGTAGGTGCGGCCCTGGCGGTGGGAGGCGATCGCGACGGAGTCGCCGAGCAGGGGGTCCTGCCGGATCTCGGACGTGGTGACGGTCCGCTCCAGCGGACGGCGGTCCACGGCGTCCCGGACCGTGTCGTCGCGCAGGTCGTAGTAGACCAGCTCACGACCGTCGGCCAGCCGGGTCGAGGTCTTCTTCACTGCGGACTCCCTATCAGGGCCACTCCACCAACCAACATAAGTCAACATATCGAAACACAAGCAACCAGGACAGTCAACATCACAATCAAACAAAGAGCACCATACGAAGTGTTCAGTTACTGAACACAGAGGCGTAGGTTCCGCTCTGGATCAGTTCGCGCAACGAAGCGAGTGCTTATGCAAACCCCCACATATCTGGCCGCTGAGCTCCGACTCCCCACCAACTGGCTCGACTACACGATCCTCGGCATCTACTTCGTCGTCGTCCTCGGCATCGGCTTCGCCGCCCGTCGCTCGGTCAAGACGAGCCTCGACTTCTTCCTCTCGGGCCGGTCGTTGCCGGCCTGGATCACCGGTCTCGCGTTCATCTCGGCGAACCTGGCCGCCACCGAGATCCTCGGCATGGCCGCCAACAGCGCGCAGTACGGCGCGTACACCGTGCACTGGTACTGGATCGGCGCCATCCCGGCCATGGTCTTCCTCGGCCTGGTGATGATGCCGTTCTACTACGGCAGCAAAGTGCGCTCGGTTCCCGAGATGCTGTTGCTCCGCTTCGACAAGTGGGCGCATCTGCTCAGTTCGGCTCTGTTCGCCTTTGCCGCCGTTCTGATCGCCGGTGTCAACCTCTACGCCCTGGCGATCGTCGTCGAGGCCCTGCTCGGCTGGCCGCAGTGGGTGGCGATCGTGGTCGCGGGCGCCTTCGTGCTGGCGTACATCACCCTCGGCGGCCTCTCCTCGGCGATCTACAACGAGGTCCTCCAGTTCTTCGTGATTCTCGCCGCCCTCATCCCGATCGTCGTGCTGGGCCTGAAGAAGGTCGGCGGCTGGGACGGTCTGACGGACTCGTTGACGAAGACGCACGGCGCCGACTTCACCACCGCGTGGGGCGGCACCGGCATCGGCAGCGACAACCCGCTGGGCGCGAACTGGCTGACGATCGTGCTCGGCCTGGGCTTCGTGCTGTCCTTCGGCTACTGGACGACGAACTTCGCGGAGGTCCAGCGAGCGCTGTCGGCCAAGAACCTGTCGGCGGCCCAGCGCACCCCCCTCATCGCCGCCTTCCCGAAGATCTTCATCGTGTTCCTGGTGATGATCCCGGGCCTGACGGTGGCGGCCCTGATCCCCGGCTTCGGCACCCCCGACTCGGGCTACCAGTACAACGACGCCATCCCGTACCTGATGGAGCAGTTGCTGCCCAACGGTGTCCTCGGCATCGCGGTGACCGGTCTGCTCGCGGCGTTCATGGCGGGCATGGCGGCCAACGTGTCGTCCTTCAACACGGTGTTCACCAACGACATCTGGGCCCGGTACGTGGTCAAGGGCCGGGAGGACGAGTACTACGTCGGGTTCGGCCGCCTGATCACGGTGATCGGCGTGTGCGCCTCGGTCGGCACGGCGTTCCTGGCGTCGTCGTTCTCGAACATCATGAGCTACCTGCAGACGCTGTTCTCCTTCTTCAACGTGCCGATGTTCGTCGTCTTCATCGTCGGCATGTTCTGGAAGCGCGCCTCCGCGGTGTCCGGCTTCTGGGGACTGCTCGCCGGCACCGTGGCCGCGATGGTGAACTACTTCTGGATCTACAAGGAGGGCATCATCGACATCCCCTCCGACCAGGGCGCCAACTTCGTCTCCGCGATCGTGGGCTTCGTGGCCGGCGCGGTCGTCATGGTCGCCGTGTCGCTGTTCACCAAGCCGAAGCCGGCCGAGGAACTCCAGGGCCTGGTCTACGGCACCGTCTCGCCCGGCATGTCCGAGGCACCGGCCGTCGGCGACGACGCCTGGTACCGCAAGCCGGCTCTGCTGGGCTGGGGTGCGATCGTCCTGGCCGCCGCCTGCTACGTCCCGTTCTCGTTCTGACCTCGGGAGGATTGAGAGACCATGTCTGAGCACTCCGGATACTCCGAGAAGGACGTCCACCGGGAAGTCAGCGAGTTGCAGGCCAAGTCCGCGACCGCGGCCCGCATCTTCGACCTGCGCCGCATCATCGGCGGCCTGTTCGTGATCTACGGCGTGATCGTCACGATCGCGGGCATCTCCCCGTCCGACGCCGACCTGGACAAGGCCGAGGGCGTCAACATCAACCTCTGGACCGGTCTGGGGATGCTGGCCCTCGGCGTGTTCTTCCTGGTGTGGCTGAAGCTGCGGCCTGTGGCTCCGCCACCGCCGGACGTCCTGCCGGACGAGTCGGCCGAGTGACCTCGCCGGTGAGATCGGGGCCGGAGTCCGTGACGGACTCCGGCCCCGTTTCTGATCCACTCGGCGCCCGTTTTCTGACTCGGGGCCTCGTTCCGACCTACTCCAGTCCGTTCCCCGTCCCCGTCTCAGGAGCCGAGTGCGGTACCGGACCCGCTCGGTCCAGCAGGCCGGTCCGGGCCGCCAGGGCCGCCGCCTCCAGCCTCGACCCCACCCCCAGCTTCATCAGCACCCGCTGCACATGCGTGCGGGCGGTCGACGGGGCGATGCCCATGCCGGCCGCGATCAGCCGGGTGTCCTCGCCGTCGGCGACCCTGACCAGGACCTCGACCTCCCGGGGCGTCAGCATCTGCAGCAGGCGCTGGCCCTCGTCGTCCGGCTGAACCGCCGGGTTGAGGAGTTCACTGAAAGCGCCTTGCAGGAGCTGCGGCGCCACGGCCGCCTCGCCCGCCCTGGCCTTCATGATCGCTCGCTCCACACCCTCGATGCGCTCGTCATGCCGTACATAGCCCGAGGCGCCCGCGGCGAACGCGGCGGCTATGCCGCGCGGTGACGGCACGGGCCCCAGGACCAGCACCGCGACCTGCGGGCGCTCGCGTTTGATCTTCATCACCGGGTCGAATATGCCCGGTTCCGCGGGCGTCGCCGTCCCCAGCAGGCACACCTCCGGCGCCCGCGTGATCACCAGCTCCGCCGCCCCCGCGGCGGGCGCCGCGGCGGCCAGCACCCGGTGCCCCCGCAGTTTCAGCGCCGAGGCCAGTGCCTCGGCCAGCAGTCGGTGGTCGTCGACCACCATGAGCCGCACTCCCATCGAGCAACCCCCCAGTCCCCCCAATGGATGCCCCACTATGCATGCCCACTGGTCCGCGCGGCCAGAAGCCCCCACCCGGCTCCCCCGCTCTTCATGCCCCCGGAAGCTACACGCTTGTTCGACGTTGCGCTCCCCCTACCGATGAGAAGTGCCCCGGATCGACGGAATTTCTCGCTTTCCGCTCATTCGAGGGTGATGGGCGGTACGCGCACGGCCCCGCCTCTGAGCAGGGACGGGGCCGTCAACGCGAGCGAGTGGTTCAGCCGTTCGTGCCGAACGCGATCACCAGGTACCTCTTGTCGTCCGGATTACCGAGTTCACTCGCGTACACAGAAGACATGTACAGATGCCCCTGCGCGTAGAGGAGCTCGGCGTACTGCGGAGACATCCGGGTCTCCACATCCCGCACCGTCTTCACGGAGGGGTTCTCCAGCAGCTTCGTCTCCTTGAAGCTGCCACCGTCGATGCTGACGATCTGCCCGCCCTTGTCGTACGGCGGACGCTTGTACGCGATGATGTTGCCGCCGTCCATGCGCAGCGGCGTGATCGTGTACCGGTCGCCCGCGTCCGCACGCTGCCCGGTCTGCTTGCCGGTGGCCAGGTCGAAGGCGACGATCTCGTTGGTACGGCCGTACTCGCCGCCGCCGGCGTGCTCCTGGGTCTCCACATAGAGCCGGTCGTTGCCCACCACGACGCCCGTGCAGGACTCGATCCTGGTGACGCCGGAGCAGCGGGCCTCGAACTGGTCGCCCGGCACGGAGATGCGGATGCGCAGCTTGCCGGTGGCGTTGTCGATCGAGAAGACGTCCGTGATGCCGACGGCGTCCTTCGACTCGCCGACCTCAGCGGCCACGACGAGCGGCTGGGTGGACAGGACGCTGGCGTAGTCGACACCCTCGGCCAGCTCGTACTCGGAGTTCACCTTCCCGGACTTCGGGTCGATGGTCTGGATGTGCAGCTGGGGACTGTCGTACGAGCCGCACTTGCGGACCGCGACCAGCTTCTCGCCGCCGGCGTACCCGGCGTCGTGGCAGTCCTCGTTGGCCTTGGGGAGCCACAGCGGCTTGCCGGACTCGAGGTCGAACGCGGTGCCGCCGCTGGAGCCGCCGGCGGCGACCGTGCCGCCGCTGACGGTGATGTTGTCGAACCGGATCGGCTGGCCGCCGACCTCGGCGGTCTTCGTCCACAGCTTCTTTCCGGCGTCGAGGTCGAGCGCCGCGATCTGGGTGCAGCCGTTAGAGGGCTTCGCCTTGGTCGGCATCGCGGGCTCGAAGGCGACGGCCGTCAGATTGTCCTCGGTGACGTGCTTGCTGGCCTGGCAGACCGGGCCCGGCAGCGGGATCGTCCACAGCTCGGTGCCCTTGTCGGGGTCGTAGCCGACGATCTCGGCGACGCCGCTCTTGACGTACGCCTTGTCGGTCAGCCACGAGCCGGACACGACGACGGTGGTGTCGTCCTTGACCTTGGGTGACGGGACCTGGAAGAGGACCTGCGAGGAGGCGTCGGCGGGCACCTTCTCCGTACCGGCGGGGACGCTGCCGCCGCCTGTCGTGCCGTCGTCGTCCCCGCCGCCGGTGCCGCCGCTGGAGCTGGCGGTGTCGTCCTTGCCGCCCTCGTCACCGGACTGCGCGTACCACACGCCGCCGACGACCAGCGCGATCACCACGACGGCCGCGACGATCACGGCCAGCGTCGTGTTGGACTTCCGCCCGCCGCCGTTCGGCCCGGTGGGGTGCGGGTGCGGATGCATGCCCGGCTGCGGATAGCCGTAGCCGGGGGGCTGGCCGTACGGGTTCTGCGGCTGGTTCTGGGGCTGTGCGTACGGGTTGGGCTGCTGGCCCGGGTAGCCGTATCCGGGCGGGGGCGACTGGGGATGCGGCGCCTGGGGGTGGCCGAAGCCGGGCTGCGGCGGTGGGGCGGCGGGCGGCGTGGGCGGCATGCCCTGGGGTGCCTGCGGTGGCTGCGGTGCGCCGAAGCCACCGGTGCCTTGCGGCTGAGGCGGCTGCTGCTGGGGCGGCTGGTCCTGGGGTGGGCCGAACCCTCCCCCCTGCGGGGGCTGGTGGGGCGGCGGTGGGGGCGGCGGCTGGGTCATGGCGTGGCTACCTCAGGGGAGGGGGACGGCGGGTGCGGCGGGTGCTTCGGGGACGGGGTCAAGGTCATGCCTGGTGCGCGCCTCACTTGCCGAAGGCGAGCATCAGCTTCTCCTTGCTCTCGTCGTTGCCGCTCAGCCGGGTGCTCGCAAGGTAGAAACGCCCGTCGACCCAGTCGAACGCGCTGGAGAAGAAGCCGTTTTCGATGTTCGCGGTGCCCGCCGGGTTCTGCAGCAGCTTTGTCGGAGTGTGGCTGCTGCCGGTCACCGGGATCGACACGACCTGGCCGCCCGCGTCGTACGACGGCTGGACGTACGCGATGAGCTTGCCGTCCTCGACCTTGATCGGCAGCATCGGCTCTTCCACCGGGGACTTGACGCGCCACTTCTCCTTGCCGTTGGCGAGGTTGATCGCGACGATCTCGTTGGCGCTGGTGGTGGCGTCGGTGGGCAGATAGAGCGTGTCGGCGTCGGCGGCCGCACCGGTGCAGCCCTGCAGATCACGCTGGAGGATGGCCCAGCCGCACTTGGAACCGATGTTGATGTCGACGCTGACCTGCGAGCGGAACTTGCCGCCGGCGCCGAAGGTGGAGATGTTCCACGCCTTCTTGTCCTCGTTGGTGCTGTAGATGACCAGCGGGTCGATGGAGTAGACGCGCGCGACCTTCCAGCCCTTCTGGAACTTCCGGGTCCACTTGGCCTTGCCGGTCGCCGGGTCGAGCTCCTGCACCTCGTCGTGCTCATTGGTGCCGGTGGCATCGCAGGACGCCACGGCGATCAGCTTCTCGCCGCCCGCGAACGCGTCCGGGAAGCACTTGTCGCCGTACCTCGTCTTGTCCCACAGCTTGTCGCCGCTGTCGATGTCGTACGCCGTACCGGACTGCGAGCGGCCCACCATCAGCGTCTTGCCGGTGATGGACAGCTCGACGTCGAGCGTGCTGTCGAACAGCGCGCCGTCGCCGACCGTGCCCTTCCAGCCCTGTTCGCCGGTGTTGAGGTCGATCTGCTGGAGCTGGTTGCACTTGGCGCGGTCGCTGGAGCCGTTCATGTACGCCACGACGATCTTGTCGCCGGACGACTTCTGCGGCGTGACCGCGCAGATCTTCTCCGGGAAGGTGATCGGGTCCCAGGTCTCGCCGCCGTCGCCGACGTTGTAGGCGAAGACCTGCTTGTACGCCGCCTTCACCGCCGCCTTGTCGGTGATCCACAGGCCGGGGGCGTCGGCGCCGCTGCCGGGCGCGTCCGGTGCCTCCTTGTACCAGAGCACCTTCGACTCGCCCGCCTGGCGGCCCTCGTTGAGGTCCTCCGGGTCGGAGCCGCCGTCACCGCCGCCGCCGTCACCGGAGCCGGTCGGGGACGCGGAGCCCTTCGGGTCGTCGCTCTGCTGGGCGACCGGCTTCTTGTCCTGGTCGTCGCCGCCCCTGGTCACCGCGAACACGGTGCCGCCGATGACGACCAGCGCCGCGACCGCCGCGCCGATGACGAGAGCGGGCTTTCCCTTGAAGGGGTTGCGCGAGCCGGGGCCGGGCGCGCCCGGATACTGCGGCGGCGGATAGCCGTAACCCTGGGCGGGCTGCTGGCCGTAGGGCCCGGGCTGGCCGTACGGTCCCGGCTGCTGCGGCGGCTGGCCGTACGGACCGGAGGCGTAGGGCCCCGGCTGCTGGTCGTACGGGCCTGGCTGCGCCGGCTGCTGCGGGTAGCCGTACCCCTGCTGCGGGGTACCGGGCGGCGGGCCCTGCGGGGGCGGCGGTGCCTGGGGCGGGCCCTGGGGCGGAGGGGGTGTCTGAGGGGCGCCCTGCGGCGGGGGCGGGGGCTGCGGAGTACCTTGCGGCGCGGGCAGGGGCTGCGGAGCGTCACCCTGCTGCGGGGGCGGCGGTGCCCCGAAGCCGCCCTGGCGTGGGTCCTGTGGTGCTCCGAAACCGCCCTGCGGCGGCTGGTTGGGCGGCTGGCTCATGAGCGGTTTCCCCCTTCGACCGGTGTGGTGCCACGTTCTGTGCCGTCGCGTCTCGGCCACACCAGCCGTCTCTCAGACTTTTCTCAGACGAGCCTTTCTATCACCCGCCGCCGACAGCGCACCGGCGCTCATCGGCCCCTGTTCCCAAGGGAGGACCGGCCTGTGATGCCCTCGTTATGACCCTTCACGCACCCTTCACGCACCAGCGCGCCGCCCGCGTGAAAGGGCCCCCGAGGCACGCTTGAAGGGCCCCAAGTGCTACGCGTCCTCGGCGAGTTCCAGCCAGCGCAGTTCCAGTTCCTCGCGCTCGCCGGTCAACTGGCGCAGCTCGGCGTCCAGTTCGGCCACCTTTGCGAAGTCCGTGGCGTTGTCGGCGATCCGGTCGTGCAGCTTGGTCTCCTTCTCGGAGATCTTGTCGAGCTGCCGCTCGATCTTCTGCAGTTCCTTCTTGGCGGCGCGCTGGTCGGCGGAGCTCGGCCCGGCGGCGGCCTTCACCGCGACGGGCGCCGCGGCGGCCACCGCCTCCTCCATGCGCCGGCGCCGCTCCAGGTACTCGTCGATGCCGCGCGGCAGCATCCGCAGGGTGGCGTCGCCGAGGAGGGCGAAGACCCGGTCCGTCGTCCGCTCGATGAAGAACCGGTCGTGGGAGATGACGATCATCGAGCCGGGCCAGCTGTCGAGGACGTCCTCGAGCTGGGTGAGGGTCTCGATGTCGAGGTCGTTGGTGGGCTCGTCGAGGAAGAGGACGTTGGGCTCGTCCATGAGGAGCCGGAGGATCTGGAGCCTGCGCCGCTCACCACCGGACAGATCACCGACCGGCGTCCACTGCTTCTCCTTGTTGAAGCCGAACGTCTCGCACAGCTGCCCCGCGGTCATCTCGCGCCCCTTGCCGAGATCGACGCGCTCCCGCACCCGCTGCACGGCTTCCAGCACCCGCAGATTGGGATCGAGCTCGCCGACCTCCTGCGAGAGATAGGCGAGCTTGACGGTCTTCCCCACGGCGATCCGCCCGCCGGCCGGCTGCTCCTCGCCCTCGGTCCGCGCCGCCTCGGCCATGGCACGCAGCAGGGAGGTCTTGCCGGCGCCGTTGACGCCGACGAGGCCGATGCGGTCGCCGGGGCCGAGCTGCCACGTCAGATGCTTGAGCAGCACCTTCGGCCCGGCCTGGACCGTCACGTCCTTCAGATCGAAGACCGTCTTGCCGAGCCGCGAGGACGCGAACTTCATCAGCTCGCTGCTGTCCCGGGGCGGCGGTACGTCCGCGATCAGCTCGTTGGCGGCCTCGACGCGGAAGCGGGGCTTCGACGTACGGGCGGGGGCGCCGCGCCGCAGCCAGGCCAGCTCCTTGCGGACCAGGTTCTGCCGCTTGGTCTCCTCGGTGGCGGCGATCCGCTCGCGTTCGGCGCGCGCGAAGACGTAGTCCGAGTAGCCGCCCTCGTACTCGAAGACCGAGCCCTTCTGCACGTCCCACATGCGCGTGCACACCTGGTCCAGGAACCAGCGGTCGTGCGTGACGCAGACGAGCGCCGAGCGCCGCTCGCGGAGGTGGTTCGCGAGCCAGGAGATGCCCTCGACGTCGAGGTGGTTGGTCGGCTCGTCGAGCACGATCAGGTCCTGCTCCTCGATGAGCAGCTTGGCGAGCGCGATACGGCGGCGCTCCCCGCCGGAGAGGGGCCCGATGACGGTGTCCAGCCCCTGCGGGAACCCGGGCAGGTCAAGCCCCCCGAACAGCCCGGTGAGCACATCCCTGATCTTGGCGTTGCCCGCCCACTCGTGGTCGGCCATGTCCCGGATGACCTCATGCCGGACGGTGGCGGTGGGGTCGAGGGAGTCGTGCTGGGTGAGGACGCCCAGCCGCAGCCCACCAGAATGCGTGACCCGTCCGGTGTCGGCCTGCTCCAGCTTGGCCAGCATCCGGATGAGGGTCGTCTTACCGTCGCCATTACGGCCCACGACGCCGATGCGATCCCCCTCGGAGACGCCGAGGGAGATCCCGTCGAGCAGGGCACGGGTGCCGTACACCTTGCTGACGTTCTCGACATTGACCAGATTGACGGCCATTACTCTCCTGACACGGGGGTCGATCGACCCTCCAGGGTAGTCCGCGCGGCGGGGCGGGGTCGGTCCGGCGGGGGTTCCGGGGGGCTGCGGGCTCTGGGGCCGGGGGGCTGCGGGCTCTGGGCCCGGGGACTCCGGCCCCTGGACCCGGGGACTCCGGCCCCTGGCCCCGGGGACTCCGGCCTCTGGACCACCGGTCGGCCTGGCCGAAACGCAGAGACTGGGCGCCGTACTCGAACTCGCGGGGATGCGCCGCGCCGGACGCATCCCCGCCCCGCCGGACAGCCACCGCGATCAGGGCAAGGTACCGGCCCTCGTACGCGCCCACATGCTGCCGTCAGGAGAACGCCAGCACGCCCTGTGTGTACGGCAGTTGGCAGGGGCAGGCCGATGAGTGGAGGCAAGGTCGAGTCACATGCACAGGCTGCCGAGCTGCCCATGTTGCGGGCCTACCGTCTGTGGTTCGAGCACGTCCTCAGGTGCGACGGCTGTAAGGGCGCCGGCAGGGCCCAGGACGGCTGTGATTCCGGGCGGGAGTGTGGGGCGCGTACCGCCTCGCGCGGATCGGGGGGACACCATGACGTGGGCTGCCCGGGGATGGCAGATCATGGCGGCTGATGGTTGGCCCGTATATCTATGAGGGCCAACCACCAGGGAAAACGTCAGGAACCCGTGCCCGCGACCGCCGTGCGGACCTCGCCCAGGAGGTCGTACATCGTCTGGCCGGGGCAGTCGGTCTGGAGCCAGTCGCGGTGGCCGCTGATCGTGTTGACGTCCTTGGTGACGCCGTTGACCGGGTTGACGAAGGTGACCTGGGCCTGGGGGTCGAGGCCCTTGAAGCGGGTGATCACCTTGATGAGGCGGATCAGGGAGGCCTTGGCGGCGTCGGTGGGCGGCTGGCCGGTCAGGTTGCCGAGGAAGGCGATGCCGAGGTTGCCGGAGTTGAAGCCGGCGGTGTGGAAGGCGGTGACGAGGTTGCCCTTCGCGTCGAAGGCGGGGATGCCGTCGTCGCCGGAGTAGCGGCCCTCGTAGACGGTGCCGGCCTCGTCGATGAGGAAGTGGTAGCCGATGTCGCCCCAGTCGTTGGTGATCGCGTGGAACTCGTAGATGCCGCGCACGGTCGCCGCCGGGTCGGGGTCGGCGTTCGGGGTGTCCGTGTGGTGGACGGTGATCGTCTGCAACGGGTAGTACGTCTCGGGCGAGTTGACCTTCCCGTCCTTGTACCGCTTCGACTCGTCCGCGCCCCACGCCGGCCGCGACAGGTACTGCACCCCACGCACCCGGGTCGGCTCGGTCGGCACCCGGAAGGTCTTGCCGGCCCCGCCCGTCGTGTCTATCGCCAGCGAGCGCACCCCGCTCGCCCCCTGCGGCGCCTTCAGCTCGTACGCGGTGGCGTCCCCCGCCGCCACCAGCGCCGTGCCGCCGTTCTCGACGGTCGCGCAACCACCGCCCAGCTCCTGCCACTTGCCGTCCGCGAACCGGATCCCGGCACCGGCCTCCGCGCCGGTCCAGCGGACACCGACGTACGAGATGGCGAAGGGGGCGGTGGTCGCGGCGGTACCGGCGGCGGCCTCGGTTCGGGTGGCCGGGAACTTCTGGGGCTCGGTGCCCGGAGTGCCGGACGAGGTGTCCGACGTACCGGAGTCCGAGTCGCCGGCCGCGAAGACGACCGGGGTCAGAGCGGCTCCCGCGGCCACCGCGCCGCCGGCGGCGATCATGCCTCGCCGGGAGAGAGAGCGCTTCCTGCGGTGGTCGGGAGTGGGGGATCCGGACACAGGTGTGCCTCCAGGGTCAGTTCACTTGGGGGACACCGCGCCGCGCGCACTCTGCGATGTGACACGGCGAGTGCTTGAAGTTGAAATGACCCTACGCGCCACACCCGCCCCACCCGCACCAACCCAGGCCAAGGAACGGTGAATTCACTGTGCCTGTCGGACAAATGGGGCGCGCGTGTTTGGTCCTGGGGTTTCAGATCCGCCTGGAGGTTCAGATCACTGTGGCGCCCGGCGCCGGGCCCGACGCCTGCCGTACGGTCCGGCACGTGCCGGACGCCAGCAACGCCTCCGCTACCTTCGACGCCGACTCCCGGTCCCGCGCGAGGAACGCCGTCGTCGGTCCCGACCCCGAGACCAGCGCCGTCAGCGCACCGGCGGCGCGGCCCGCGGCGAGGGTGTCGGCCAGCTCCGGGAAGAGCGAAAGCGCGGCGGGCTGAAGGTCGTTGGAGACGGCGGCGGCGAGCGCGTCGGGGTCGCCCTTCGCGAGCGCGCCGAGGAGTTCCTGGGAGGCGACGGGCTCGGGGATGTCCAGACCCTCGCCGAGCCGGTCGAACTCACGGAACACGGCCGGCGTCGACAACCCGCGCTCCGCCATCGCGAACACCCAGTGGAAGGTGCCGCCGACCTCGAGCGCCGTCAGCTTCTCCCCGCGCCCGGTGCCGAGCGCTGCCCCGCCGACCAGACTGAACGGCACGTCGCTGCCCAACTCGGCGCAGATGGCAAGCAGTTCGTCGCGCGAGGCGTTGGTGCCCCACAACGCGTCGCAGGCGAGCAGCGCGCCCGCGCCGTCCGCACTCCCGCCCGCCATACCGCCGGCCACGGGGATGTCCTTGACGATGTGGAGATGGACGTTCGGGGTACGGCCGTACCGCGCAGCCAGTGCTTCCGCCGCGCGCGCCGCCAAGTTCGTACGGTCCAGGGGGACTTGACCGGCGTCCGGACCCTCGCAGGTGACGCGGAGTTCGTCGGCCGGCGTGACGGTGATCTCGTCGTAGAGGCCGACCGCGAGGAACACATTGGCCAGATCGTGGAACCCGTCGGGCCGGGCGGCGCCCACAGCCAGCTGGACATTGACCTTGGCGGGAACGCGAACGGTGACGCTCACTGCTGACCGGGCTCCTTGTTGTCGGCGGCGCTCTTGCCTTGCTCAGCGGCGCTCTTGCCGTTCTCGGCGATACGGGCGAACTCCTCGACGGTCAGCGACTCGCCGCGGGCCTGCGGTGAGACACCGGCGGCGACGAGGGCGGCCTCCGCGGCGGCGGCCGACCCGGCCCACCCGGCGAGCGCGGCGCGCAGCGTCTTGCGGCGCTGGGCGAAGGCCGCGTCGACGACGGCGAACACCTCGCGCCTGGTGGCCGTCGTCTTGATCGGCTCGACGCGCCGGGTGAGGGACACGAGCCCGCTGTCGACGTTGGGCGCGGGCCAGAAGACGTTGCGCCCGATGGCGCCGGCCCGCTTGACCTCGGCGTACCAGTTGGCCTTCACGGACGGGACGCCGTACACCTTCGAGCCGGGCGGGGCGGCCAGCCGGTCGGCGACCTCCGACTGCACCATCACCAGCGTGCGCTCGATGCTGGGGAAGGTCTCGAGCATGTGCAGCAGCACGGGCACGGCCACGTTGTACGGCAGATTCGCCACCAGCGCGGTCGGCTCGGGGCCCGGCAGCTCGGTCACGTGCATGGCGTCGGAGTGCACGAGCGCGAACCGCTCGGCCCGCTCCGGCATCCGGGCGGCGACGGTGGCGGGCAGCGCGCCGGCCAGTACGTCGTCGATCTCTACGGCGATGACGCGGTCGGCTGCCTCCAGGAGCGCGAGGGTGAGGGAGCCGAGCCCCGGTCCTACCTCGACGACCACGTCATCGGGCCGTACGCCGGCGGTACGGACGATCCGGCGGACCGTGTTCGCGTCGATCACGAAGTTCTGGCCGCGCTGCTTGGTGGGACGCACACCGAGGGCTGCCGCCAGCTCGCGGATGTCGGCGGGGCCCAGGAGGGCGTCGGGGGGAGGGCTGCTGCTCACGGCGACAAGCGTACGGGGCGCTGGCCGCGGGCATTCGGGGCGTTCTGAGGAGGGTGTGCATTCTGCGGGTCGGTGGGGGCTGGGCGCGCAGTTCCCCGCGCCCCTTCGGGGCGCGATCCACCCCGCCCAGCACCACCCAGCGACCGCTCACCTGTGCAGCCGCGACCCACAATGCGGCCAAGGACTCGCCCCCCGCCGCACATACAGCCTCTTCGCCCGATGCGTCTGTTCCTCCGCCGACGCGTCCTGGGGTCGGCCGCTGCCGCCGAGGCTGTGCCACGTCTGCGTGTCGACCTGGTACAGCCCGCCGTACGTCCCGGAGGGGTCGACCGCGTTCGGGCGCCCTCCGGACTCGCAGGCGGCGAGGCCCTGCCAGTCCAGGTGGTCGGCGCCCTGCACGGACGTGGGCATCGGCTTCGTGCCGACCTTCACGACCCGGTCCCGCGGCTCCCGCACCACCTCGGTCTTCACGCGCCGCGGCTTCTGCTTGACCCCGTTGACGGTCCGGAGCACGTACGTGATGCGCCGCAGCCCCACCTGCCCGGCACGTTCGACGACTTCCGTGCCCTCGAACAGCGAGGGATCGTCCACCCGGCGCACCTGGACCGGGATCGCTTCCTCCCGGACCTCCTTGGTGCGGGTGATCCGCAGGACGGAGACGGTCTGCCCGTCCCGCGGGAAGCTCCCCGGCGCCACGGAGGTGGTGTCCTGCCCGCGCAGGGTGACCCCGGCCTCCTGGACGACCTCCCCCACGGTCGCCGCGTTCGTACGGACGGTCCGGGCCCGTCCGTCGGCCATGACCGTCACCGAGCGCTCGGTGCGGACGTCCAGCGCGAGCCCTTCACGCCCGATGCGCCGGGAGCGCGCGATGGACACGTAGGCGCCCTCCGCACGCACCCCCAGCTGTTTGAGCGCCTCTTCCACCGTGCGCGCGGTCGTCCACACCTCGCGCCGCTGACCGTCGAGGGTGAGCCGCACGGGCCGCCCGTAGCGCACGGCGACCTCGTCACCGTTGGCGAGCGCCGCACCGGGCGCGGGCGCCACCTCGTCGTGGGCCCCCGTCTCCAGGCCCTGGTCCGCGAGCAGCTCGGTCACGTCGTCGGCGAAGGTGTGCAGCGTGCGGGGCTCCCCGTCGACGGTGAGCTCGATCGCCTTGTCCTTGGCGACGAACGCGGAGGTGCCGCCCGCGAGGAAGGCGACGACCAGCGCCTGCGGCAGCAGACGGCGCATGGAGCCGTCGGCGCGCTCGGCGTACCGCGCCTTGCGCCGACGCGCGGACCGCCGATGCGCGCCGGAGCGCACAACGGGCGCGGGCGCCTCGTCATACGCGTCCTCGTCCCCTTCCTCCGCCGCCTCCTCATCCGCCGCCTCGTCCGCCTCCACAGCACCGCCGGCCTGCCGCGGCACCACCGGCTCACGCATCTCGTAGGCCGGCGCGTAGGTGTCCCCGTACGCCCAGGCGGTCTCCCCCTGCGCCTCGCCGGGCGCCATCCCGACCCCGTACCCCCATGTCTCGGCGCTGTACGGATCGAACGCGCCGCCCGAGGCGTCGTACGCCCCGTACGACACATACGGCCCGTACGCCGCGTCCACTCCGTACGGCGACTCCCCCGCGTACTGCGAGTCCTGCACGTTCTGCGCGTACTGCGAATTCCGCGCGTACTGCGAGTACTGCGAGTTGCTCACGCCGTCACGCTCCAGAAGGCCAGAGGGGTCCGGATCGGGCCCAGAACCTAGCGGAGCGCTGATCACTCTCCAAAGTCGCTCAACTACGCAGAGTAGTAATGGGACTGTGGTTGCACCTCGGGAGCGTTATCGGGCGGTTATGCGTCAGTAGCCGAAGGCAGTAGCCGTGTTCGAGCCGAGGGCCGCGGCCAGCGTGTCCTCGTCGATGCCCCGTATGGCGGCCATGGCGCGCACCGTGACCGGAATGAGATACGGCGCGTTGGGCCGTCCGCGGTACGGCACCGGCGTGAGGAAGGGCGCGTCGGTCTCCACGAGGACCAGCTCCAGCGGGGCCACGGCGAGGGCGTCGCGCAGGTTCTGGGCGTTCTTGAAGGTGACGTTCCCGGCGAAGGACATGTAGTAGCCGGCGCGGGCGCAGATCTCCGCCATGTCCGCGTCGCCCGAGTAGCAGTGGAACACCGTCCGCTCGGGTGCGCCCTCCTCCTTCAGCAGGCGCAGCACGTCCGTGTGGGCGTCGCGGTCGTGGATGACGAGGGCCTTGCCGTGCCGCTTGGCGATCTCGATGTGGGCACGGAAGGACCGCTCCTGCGCCGCCTTGCCCTCGGGTCCGGTGCGGAAGTAGTCGAGTCCCGTCTCGCCGACGGCCTTCACGTGGGGCAGCGCGGCCAGCCGGTCGATCTCGGCGAGCGCCTCGTCCAGGCCAGCGTCCCCGCCGGGCTCCCGTTCGCCCTGCCGGGACCAGCCGTCGGGGTCGCCGTGGACGATGCGCGGGGCCTCGTTGGGGTGCAGGGCGACGGCCGCGTGCACGGCGTCGTATGCCGCCGCCGTGTCCGCCGCCCACTGCGAGCCGCGTACGTCACAGCCGACCTGCACGACCGTCGTCACACCGACCGACGCGGCCTTCGCCAGACCCTCCTCCACCGTGCCGGACTGCATGTCGAGGTGGGTGTGCGAGTCAGCGACGGGCACCCGGAGCGGCGCGGGCAGCGGCGGTGCGGCGTTCTTGTCGGACGCGTTCGAAGGCATGCCTCGATCCTACGAAAGGGGCATGCCTTCTCAGCCGGGCCTCTCAGCGAGGCCTCTCAGTGGGCCCTCTCGGCGGGCGCCCGGATCAGCTCGCCTTGCGCTGGAAGACGTGCAGCAGATCGGAGAGGTGCCAGTGGTGGGGTTCCCCGGCGGCGGGCTCCGGCACGTCGACCGGCCCCGCCTGCGCCGGCACCGGACGCTGCCGATGCTCGGCGTCCCGCACGGACGACACCTGCCCCGCCCGCATGATCCGTACGACATGGTTGTCGCAGTTCTGACACGTGGGCCGGCTCAACGGGGACGGCACGATCTGCCCGTCGGCCACATACATGACGAACTCATGGCCGTCGGCGTCCGTGTGGTGCTCTATCTCGTACGACTGCTCCCAGCCGTGCCCGCAGCGCATGCAGGCGAAGGAATAGGACTCGTTCACTACGGCGGTCGCCCCGTTGCGAAGGCCGGTCTGCCCTGCGATCTCGGTCATGCCAGCTCCTGTTGTCCGCTGGAGGGACGGGTGGCGTCCCGGTTCCCAGTGGACTGCTCGGCCGGAGCGAACGCACGGGACCTGTCCAGTGTTGGGGCGCATTTGGGCGTTCCTTGCCGAAAGGGCCCGCGCGCTTTACCCGCTGATGGGGCGCTCGCTCAGCCGAGATACGCCCTGCTCAGAATGTGTTTCACGCCCCCGCGTTCTTCGCCGCCACCACCGCGTCGAAGACCTCCCGCTTCGGCACCCCCGCCTCCACGGCCACCGCGGCGATCGCCTCCTTGCGCCGCTCCCCCGCCTCCTCCCGCACCCGCACCCGCCGCACCAGCTCCTCGGCGTCCAGTTCCTCCGCCCCCGTCTCCGGCGCCCCCTCGACCACGACCGTGATCTCCCCGCGGACGCCGTCCGCCGCCCACGCGGCCAGCTCGCCGAGCCCGCCCCGCCGTACCTCCTCGTACGTCTTGGTCAGTTCGCGGCAGACGGCGGCCCGCCGGTCCGCGCCGAAGACCTCGGCCATCGCGGCGAGCGTCTCGTCGATCCGGTGGGTGGACTCGAAATAGACCAGCGTCCGCCGCTCCTGCGCGACCTCCCGCAGCCGCGACAGCCGCTCCCCCGCCTTCCGCGGCAGGAAGCCCTCGAAGCAGAACCGGTCGACGGGCAGCCCGGACAGCGCGAGGGCGGTCAGCACGGCGGACGGCCCCGGCACCGCGGTCACCTTGATGTCCTGCTCGACGGCCGCGGCCACCAGCCGGTACCCGGGGTCGGACACCGACGGCATCCCCGCGTCCGTGACGAGCAGCACACGCGCGCCGCCGAGGAGTTCCTGGACCAGCTCGGGCGTACGGGCGGCCTCGTTGCCCTCGAAGTACGACACCACGCGCCCCTTGGGCGTCACTCCGAGCGCCTGGGTCAGGCGCCGCAGCCGCCGGGTGTCCTCGGCGGCGACGACATCGGCTCCCGTCAGCTCTTGCGCCAGCCGGGGCGGGGCGTCGGCGATGTCGCCGATGGGGGTACCGGCAAGGACCAGGGTTCCGGGCGTTACTGTCACGTTTCCATCCTCGCAGCCCTCATCCACGGGACTCCCACAGAACGGTTCCCTACGATGGCGCGGTGACCAGTACAGCGTCGTCGATGGACTCCACGGACATCCGACAGGGCGAGGCCCTTCACGACCAGCGGCCGTCGTGGCAGCAGCGGCTGCGCCGTTTCGGCTACACCGCGGGGCCCAGAACCGACATCCGGGACCGGCTGGTGCCGCCGTACACCCGGCCCAGCCCGCGTCTGTGGGCCGCGCTCGGACTGCCGCAGGCGCTGGTCGAGCGGCTGATGCGCTGGTCGGGCTGGGGCGGTCCGCTGCTGGTGACGCTGTTCGCGGGCGTGATCCGGTTCTGGAACCTGGGCAGCCCGAAGGCGGTGATATTCGACGAGACGTACTACGCCAAGGACGCGTGGGCGCTGGTCCACCGCGGTTTCGAGGTCAACTGGGACAAGAACGTCAACAACCTGATCCTGTCCTCGAACGGCGACGTCCCGATCCCCACGGACGCGTCGTACGTCGTACACCCGCCGGTCGGCAAGTACGTCATCGGGCTCGGCGAGCTGATGTTCGGCTTCAACCCGTTCGGCTGGCGGTTCATGGCGGCGCTGCTCGGCACGCTGTCGGTGCTGATGCTGTGCCGGATCGGCCGCAGGCTGTTCCGTTCGACCTTCCTCGGCTGCCTGGCGGGCGCGCTGATGGCGGTGGACGGGCTGCACTTCGTGATGAGCCGCACCGCGCTGCTCGACGGCGTGCTGATGTTCTTCGTGCTCGCGGCCTTCGGCTGCCTGGTGATCGACCGCGACAAGACACGCGAGAAACTCGCCGCCGCGCTGCCCGGCGACTCCGACGGCCGGGTCGGCCCCGATGTGCACACGGCGGAGAACACCAGGTTCGGCCTGCGTCCCTGGCGGCTGCTGGCCGGCCTGATGCTGGGCCTGGCCATCGGCACCAAGTGGAACGGCCTCTACATCCTCGCCGCGTTCTGCGTGCTGGCCGTGCTGTGGGACGTCGGCTCCCGCAAGGTCGCCGGTGCCCGCCACCCGTACCAGGCGGTGCTCCGGCGGGACCTGGGCTGGACGTTCCTGTCGACGGTGCCGGTCGCCGTGGTCACGTACCTCGGCTCCTGGCTCGGCTGGATCCTTTCGCCGGCGGACGGCAGCGGCGGCTACTACCGCAACTGGGCCGCGACCGACGGCAAGAACAGCGACTGGTCCTGGCTGTTCCCGGACTGGTGGCGCAGCCTGTGGCACTACGAGCACCAGGTGTACGAGTTCCATGTCGGCCTGAGCTCTCCGCACACGTACGAGTCCAACCCGTGGAGCTGGCTCGTCGACGGCCGCCCGGTGTCGTACTTCTACGAGTCCCCCGCCCCCGGCAAGGACGGCTGCCCCGTCGACGCGGGCGAGAAGTGCGCGCGTGAGGTGCTGGCGATCGGCACGCCGCTGCTGTGGTGGGTGGCCGCCTTCGCGCTCCTGTATGTGCTGTGGCGCTGGTTCTTCCGCCGCGACTGGCGCGCGGGCGCGATCGCCTGCGGGATCGCGGCCGGGTACCTGCCCTGGTTCATGTACCAGGAGCGCACGATCTTCTTCTTCTACGCCGTCGTCTTCCTGCCGTTCCTCTGCCTCGCCGTCGCGATGATGCTCGGCGCGCTCGTCGGCCCCCCGGGCTCCAGCGACACCCGCCGCGTGGCGGGCGCGACGGGCGTGGGCGTGCTGGTGCTGCTGATCGCCTGGAACTTCATCTACTTCTGGCCTCTGCTCACCGGCACGGCGATCCCGATCGACGACTGGCGTTCACGTATGTGGCTGGATACCTGGGTTTAGGGGAACTCCCCTCACAGGTTCCTCTCCCGCCACTTACAGTGCAGGGACATGAGTAGGGGGAGGGAGCGCAGCCATGCGCAAGGGGGTCAAGGCCACCGTCGTCGGTGGGGTGTTCGTCGTGATGCTGGGAGGCGCCGGGTACGGCGCCTTCAACCTGGTGTCCGCGCTGAACGGTGACGGCGGGTTCGGGGCGAGCGAGCCGGAGCCCGTGAGAACCGGGCCGCCGAGCGGCGACGAGGTCAAGGAGACGACGGGGAAGTTCTTCGCGGCCTGGGAGAAGGGGCAGGCGGCGACGGCGGCGGCGCTCACCAACAACGAGCTGGCGGCCGAGCCGCTGTTCGCCGCCTACGGGCGGGACGCGCACATCACCGGCGTCAGCATCACGCCCGGTGCGGGGACCGGCGCGACCGTACCGTTCACGGTGAAGGCGACGGTGTCGTACGACGGGAAGTCCAAGCCGCTGACCTACAAGAGCACCCTCACGGTGGTGCGCGGCAAGACCACCGGGAAGGCGCTGGTGGACTGGAAGCCGTCCGTCGTCCACCCGGAACTGCAGCGGGACGACACCCTCGTCACGGGTGAGGCGGCGAGCCCGCCCATCGAGGCCGTGGACCGCGACGGGACCGTTCTGACCGAGGACAAGTTCCCGTCCCTCGGGCCGATCCTGGACGAGCTGCGCGGCAAGTACGGGGAGCAGGCGGGCGGTACACCCGGCGTCGAGCTGGCGATCCGGCACACGTCCGCCGAGGCCGCCGACACCCCGCTGCTGACCCTCGCGGAGGGCAAGGCGGGCCGGCTGCCGACGACGCTCAGCGCGAGCGCGCAGGCGGCGGCCGAGAAGGCGGTGAAGGGCTACGCCGAGTCGTCCGTGGTCGCCGTCAAGCCCAGCACCGGAGAGGTGCTCGCGGTGGCCAACAACCGCGCGGACGGCTTCAACGCGGCCTTCCTCGGCAAGCAGGCACCCGGCTCCACGATGAAGATCGTGAGCGCGGCCACGCTCATCGACAACGGGATCACGGAGATGAACGGCCCGGCTTCCTGCCCGAACGACGCGACCTGGCAGAGCCAGAAATTCAACAACATCAAGGGCATGGACCCGAACGAGAACGCGACCCTCTCCGAGAGCTTCGCCCGCTCGTGCAACACGGCGTTCGTGAAGTACGCGGACGAGGTGAAGGTGGACTCCCTCACCAAGGAGGCCGAGGAGCGGTTCGGGCTCGGCAAGGACAACTGGCAGACCGGCATCCCGTCCTTCGACGGCCAGGTCCCGGCCTCCGGCGGCCCGGACACCGCGGCCAACATGCTCGGCCAGGGCCAGGTCCAGATGAACCCGCTGAACATGGCGTCGGTCACAGCGACCGCGATCACGGGCACCTTCCGGCAGCCGGTGATCGTGCCGCAGAAGCTCGACGGCCGTGAACTGGCGAGCGCGCGCGGCCTGTCCGCGGACACCGTCGGCCAGCTGCGCGCCATGCTGAACCGCACCGCGACCAGCGGCACCGCGGCCGAGGCGATGTCCGGGCTGACCGGCAGCGTCGGTGCGAAGACCGGCTCCGCGGAGGTCGACGGGCAGAAGACGTCCAACAGCTGGTTCACCGGGTACCGCGACGACATCGCGGCCGCAGCGATGACCGAAGAAGGCGGGCGCGGCGGCGACGCGGCCGGGCCGATTGTCGCAGCTGTGCTACGGACCGGCGGCTGAACGGGCTGAGGAACTCACCCGCACAGGACGGGACTCTAGGGTGGTTGCCGTCGTTGATGAGGTGCATGAGGGCAACGGGGACCCTGGGGACTCTCGGAGGATTCGGAAGCTGTGGGAACGAGAAGGCGCGTCGCCGAGCGACGGAACACGAAGAAGCCCGCCGTCATCGGCGGGACCATCGCCGTGGTCATCGCCGGCGCCGGAGTGGGCGTCTACGCGCTGTACGGCGCGGGGGCCGCGGCCGACGACCGTACGTCCCCGACGGCGGCGCGCGCCGAGGAGAAGAAGGTCAAGACCGGCCCGCTGTCGGCGACCGAGGTCACCACGGCGGCCCGCACGTTCCTCACGTCCTGGCAGCAGGGCAAGGTGACCACGGCGGCGGCCGCCACGAACGACCCCACGGCGGCCACCACCCTGCTCACCGGCTACACCAAGGACGCCCACATCAAGGACGTCACCCTCACCGCGGGCACCCGCACCGGCGACAAGGTGCCCTTCACCGTCAAGGCGACGGTGTCGTACAAGGGCACCAGCAAGCCGCTGACGTACGGCAGTTCGCTCACCGTCGTCCGTGACACCAAGGACGGCAAGCCCTACGTCGACTGGCACTCCGCGGTCGTCCACCCGGACCTCGCGGACGGCGACACCCTGGTCACCGGCGCGTCCGGCACCCCGCCGGTCAAGGCGCTGGACCGGGACGGCGGGGAGATCACGACCGCCGAGTACCCGTCGCTGGGCACGGTGCTTGACGGGCTGCGCGAGAAGTACGGCAAGACCGCGGGCGGCAAGGCGGGCATCGAGCTGCGGGTGATCCGCGGCAAGGCGTCGAAGGCCAAGGAACTCTCCGACGAGACGGTCCTGGAACTCAGCAAGGGCACCCCGGGCACGGTCAAGACGACCCTGGACCCGGCCCTGCAGGCCGCCGCCGAGGCGCAGGTGGCCAAGAAGGCGAACTCGTCGGTCGTCCTCCTGCGCCCGTCGACCGGCGAGATCCTCGCCGCCGCCAACGCCTCGCACGGCTTCAACACGGCCTTCCAGGGCTCCCTCGCCCCCGGCTCCACGATGAAGGTCATCACCTCGTCGCTGCTGATCGAGAAGGGGCTCGCGTCGGAGGACAAGGCGCATCCGTGCCCGAAGTACTTCACGTACGGCGGCTGGAAGTTCCAGAACGACGACAAGTTCCAGATCAAGGGCGGCACCTTCAAGGCGAGCTTCGCCCGCTCCTGCAACACGGCCTTCATCAGCCAGGCCCCCAAGCTGGACGACGACGACCTCACCCAGCAGGCCCAGCAGGTCTTCGGCCTGTCCCTGGACAACTGGGCGATCGGCGTCCCCTCCATGGACGGCTCCGTGCCGGTCCAGTCGGACGCCCAGATGGCGGCCTCGCTGATCGGTCAGGGCGGCGTCCGCATGAACCCGCTCAACATGGCGTCGGTCTCGGCGACGATCAAGACGGGCGTCTTCCACCAGCCGTACCTGGTCTCCCCGGACGTGGACAACCGCAAGCTGGCCACCGCCTCCCGCACCCTGTCCGCCTCCACCCTGTCCCAACTGCGCGACCTGATGGCCTACACGGCGGCCTACGGCACGGCAGCGGAGGCCATGTCCGGCGTCACCGGCGACGTAGGCGCGAAAACCGGCTCCGCCGAGGTCGACGGTCAAAAGAAGCCCAACGGCTGGTTCACCGCCTACCGGGGCGACCTCGCGGGAGCGGGCGTGGTCCAGTCGGGCGGCCACGGGGGAGAAACGGCGGGCCCGATCGTGGCGGCACTGCTGAAGACGGGTGGGTGAGGGCGCTAAGGGCGCACCTCAGTGAGGGACGGGTTCGGCTGCCAGATACGTCCGGCGCAGGAACCTCATCAGTGCCTTCGTCTCGAACTGGACCACCGACACCCCCTGCGCGGAGTGGAACTCGACAACGGCTTGCACCCGCCCACACGGCCACACCCGCACATCCCCCGTGCCGGCCGGTGCCCGCAGTCCCTGTTCCAGCAGTGCCCGCGAGAACGTCCACTCGTGCGACGCCCCCGGCAGGCCGACCCGTACGGAACGCGGGTCGGCTTCGGGGTCGTAACGCAGGACGACCGGAATCGTGTCGCTGTCCTCGATGGGCGCGTCCGTGACGATATGGGCTCGTGCGTACTGTTCGACTGCAGACATCGGACGGCCCCTTACTCTGCGTTACTCAAGTAAAAAATGTGCATCCACTACCCCTCCAATGTCCCATATTTCGCGGATTACGCCCGCTGACGTCGCACATCTCACGTAGCCGATGTACGAGCCACTCGCTCTTGCAAGACATTCGCAACAAGCCACTATCATCGAACGGTGCACGTACCTGACGGATTCATAGACGCCCCCACCTCCGCCGTGACCGGCGTCGTCGCCGCGGCGGCGGTCGCCGTGAGCCTGCGCGGCGCGCGCCGGGAACTCGACGAGCGCACCGCCCCGTTGGCCGGCCTGGTCGCCGCGTTCATCTTCGCCGTGCAGATGCTGAACTTCCCCGTCGCGGCGGGGACCAGCGGCCATCTCCTCGGCGGCGCGCTCGCCGCGATCCTCGTCGGCCCCTACACCGGCGTCCTGTGCATCTCCGTCGTCCTGCTGATGCAGGGCATCCTCTTCGCCGACGGCGGCCTGACCGCGCTCGGCGTGAACATCACCGTCATGGGGTGCGTCACGACGGTCGTCGCCTACGGCATCTTCCGCGGCCTGGTGAAGCTCCTGCCGCGCACCCGTCGCTCCATCACCGCCGCCTCCTTCGTCGCCGCCCTCGTCTCGGTCCCGGCCGCGGCGGCCGCCTTCACGTTCCTGTACTGGATCGGCGGCACCACCGACGTCTCGATCGGCAAGGTCGCCACCGCGATGGTCGGCGTGCACGTCCTCATCGGCATCGGCGAGGCCGCGATCACCGCGCTGACGGTGGGCTCCGTGATCGCCGTACGCCCGGACCTCGTGTACGGCGCGCGCGACCTGCGCCAGCGCCTCCAGCTGCGGGTGAACGGCGAACTCGTCGACGCGCCCGCCCCCGAGGTCGCCGTGGCCGCGCGCACCTCCCACCGCAAGGTGTGGATCGGCGGTCTGGTCGCCTCCCTCGTGCTGGCCGGCTTCGTCAGCTTCTACGCGTCCGCCGACCCGGACGGCCTGGAGAAGGTCGCCGCCGACAAGGGCATGGACCAGAAGGTCGAGGAGCACGCGGCGGCCGACTCGCCGCTCGCCGACTACGGCATCAAGGACGTCGACAACGCCCGCCTGTCCGGGGGGCTGGCGGGCGTGATCGGCGTGGGCGTGACGGTCGTCGCGGGCACCGGCGTCTTCTGGGCGGTGCGCAGGCGTCGTACCAGCGAAGACGCTGCCTCTTCCGGTCCCGTCAGTACGAGCGTCTGACATGGGAGCGGGGCACGCGCACCGGCTCTACCGGCACGGGCACTCACCGGTGCACGCCCTGCCGCCGCACACCAAGCTCGCGGCGGTGTTCGCCTTCGTGGTCGTCGTGGTGTCGACGCCGCGGGAGGCGATGTGGGCGTTCGGGCTGTACGCCGTGCTGCTCGCGACGGTGGCGTCCATCGCGCGCGTGCCCGCCGGGTTTCTGCTGAAGCGGCTGCTGATCGAGGTGCCGTTCGTCGCGTTCGCGGTGCTACTGCCCTTCGTGGCGGAGGGCGAGCGGGTCGACGTACTCGGGCTCTCGCTGAGCGTCAACGGGCTGTGGGGCGCGTGGAACGTGCTCGCCAAGGGGACCCTGGGCGTCGCCGCCTCCGTCCTGCTCGCCTCCACCACCGAACTGCGCGAACTGCTGCTGGGGTTGCAGCGGCTCAAGCTGCCGCCGCTGCTCGTGCAGATCGCGTCCTTCATGATCCGGTACGGCGATGTCATCGCGGACGAGATGCGGCGGATGCGGATCGCCCGGGAGTCGCGGGGCTTCGAGGCGAGCGGGGTCAAGCACTGGGGCGTGCTGGCCAAGAGCGCGGGCGCGCTGTTCATCCGCTCCTACGAACGCGGTGAGCGGGTGCATCTGGCCATGGTGAGCCGTGGGTACGCCGGTTCCATGCCGGTGATCGACGAGGTGACCGCGTCCCGGGCGCAGTGGTCGTACGCTCTCGCCCTCCCCGCCGCCGCCCTTGTCGTCTGCGTGATGGGATGGGCCCTGTGAGTACCGCTTCCCTGGAGGTCTCCGGCCTCGCCTTCGCCTACCCCGACGGCCACCAGGCCCTGTTCGGCGTGGACTTCTCCATCGCGCGCGGCGAGCGGGTCGCGCTGCTCGGGCCGAACGGCGCCGGGAAGACGACGCTCGTGCTGCACCTCAACGGCATCCTGACCGGCGGCACCGGCACCGTGCACGTCGCCGGGCTGCCCGTCGGCAAGCGGCACATGGCGGAGATCCGGCGGCGGGTCGGCATCGTCTTCCAGGATCCGGACGACCAGCTCTTCATGCCGACCGTGCGGGAGGACGTGGCGTTCGGGCCCGCGGCGGCCGGGCTGAAGGGGGCCGAGCTGGAGGCGCGCGTCGACCACGCGCTGGAGCTGGTCGGCATGGCGGAGTTCAAGGAACGGCCGCCGCACCACCTCTCCTTCGGCCAGCGTCGCCGGGTGGCCGTCGCGACGGTGCTCGCGATGGAGCCGGAGATCCTCGTCCTCGACGAGCCCTCCTCCAACCTCGACCCCGCCTCCCGCCGCGAACTGGCCGACATCCTGCGCTCGTTGGACGTGACCGTGCTCATGGTCACGCACGACCTGCCGTACGCCCTGGAGCTGTGCGCCCGTTCGCTGATCCTCAGTGAGGGCGTGATCGCCGCGGACGGCAAGACGGGCGAGCTGCTCGCCGACGAGGAGCTGATGCGGGCGCACCGCCTGGAGCTGCCGTTCGGCTTCGACCCGCGCTCTGTGACCGCCGCGAATCGTCCATGATGCGTTTCCGTGACGGCCGTCCCCGGCCGTCCGTGACAATGGACGCGTGACGAACCAAGAGGATGCCGGATCGCTGCTGCTGGACGAGCAGCTGTGCTTCGCGCTGTACGCCGCCCAGCGCGCGGTGACGGCCATGTACCGTCCGCTCCTCGACGAGTTGGGGCTCACCTACCCGCAGTACCTGGTGCTGCTGGTGCTGTGGGAGCGCGGCGAGACCACGGTGAAGGAGCTGGCGGCGGCGCTGCGGCTCGACTACGGCACGCTGTCGCCGCTGCTCAAGCGGCTGGAGAGCGCGGGTGTGGTGCGCCGGGAGCGCGCGGCACACGACGAGCGCTCCGTGGTCATCGCGTGCACGGGACACGGCGAGGAACTCAGGGAACGCGCGGTGCGCATACCCGGCGCGCTCCTCACGGCCACCCAGCTCGGCGGCGCGGATGTCACCCGGCTCCGCGAGGAGTTGTGGCAGCTCGCGCAACGGGCGCGGGCCGCGGCCGAGCGCTCCCGCTGAGCTTCGGTTACCGCGGGTTTCCTCCCCCTCCCTCCCACACCCGCCGTTACTGGCGAGTACCTTGTGCACGATGCACTTGCACACGCCTGTGTTGCCAGCTGCCCCGTCCCATCAGGGGGAGGTCCTGCCATGATCGACGGCACCGAAGCCGACATCCGTCCCGACAGCCGTACCGACACACGCCCCACGAAGATCGTGTACGTCGCCGAGGCCACCGCCCACGGCGGCCGGGACGGCTATGTCACCAGCCAGGACGGCCAGATCGAGCTGAAGGTCGCGATGCCGCCCGAGCTGGGCGGCGACGGCAACGGCACCAACCCGGAGCAGCTGTTCGCGGCCGGCTACAGCTCCTGCTTCCACAACGCGCTGGTCCTGGTCGGCCGCCGCGAGGGCTACGACCTGACCGGCTCGACGGTCGCCGCCAAGGTCGGCCTCGGCCCCAACAGACAGCGCGGCTACGGTCTCGCGGTCGCCCTCAGCGTCTCGCTCCCGGTCCTCGACACGGACATCGCGGCCAAGCTGGTGGACGCGGCCCATGAGGTGTGCCCGTACTCCAACGCGACCCGCGGGAACATCGACGTAACGATCCTGCTTGGCTGAGGTGAGGGGGAGACCCCGGAGCGAGACGAACCCGGCGAGACGAGGAGTACGCACGTGGACGTGAACGGCACTGTCGCCGAAGGCTTCGAGCCGGTCAGGGACGCGTTCGCAGCGAACTTCGAGGCGCTCGGCGACCGGGGTGCGGCGGTCGCCGTGTACCGGGACGGGCGCAGGGTCGTCGACCTGTGGGCCGGTACCAGGGACATCGACGGCACCGAGCCCTGGCTGCGCGGCACCGCGCAGATCGTGCGCTCGGCGACCAAGGGCGTCGCCGCCGCCGTACCACTGCTGCTGCACCAGCGCGGACTGCTCGACCTGGACGCGCCGGTGGGCGACTACTGGCCGGAGTTCAAGGCGCGCGGCAAGGAGCGGGTACTGGTCAGGCACGTCCTGAACCACCGGTCCGGTCTGCCGGTCCTCGACCGTCCGCTCACGCCCGAGGAGGCCCTGAACCCGGCACGGGGCGCCGCGGCGGTCGCCGCACAGGCCCCGGTCTGGGAGCCCGGCACCGACCACGGCTACCACGCCCTCACCTACGGCTGGATGCTCGACGGACTCGTCCGGCGCGTGACGGGCCTGTGGACCGGCGAATGGATCGCCGCGGAGATCGCCGGACCGCTGGGCGCGGACCTGTGGCTGGGCCTGCCGGAAGCCGAGGAAGCCGCCGGCCGGACGGGCCGAGTGGGCCGTATCGAGACCCCCGAACCCGCCACCGGGGCGGGCCTGCGCGTCCGCCCGAGGCGTGCGGTGACCGAGGCGTACGACGACCCGGCCTCCCTCACCCGCCGCGCCTTCGCCGCGATCATCCCCTTCCCCGACCAGAACGACCCGGCGTACCGCGCGGCCGCCCTGCCCTCGACCAACGGCATCGCGACCGCCGACGGACTGGCCCGCTTCTACGCGGCGCTGATCGGCGAGGTCGACGGTGCTGCACGGCTGTTCACGCCTCAGACGCTCGCGTCGGCCCGCGCCGAGGAGTCGGCGGGCCCCGACCGCGTCCTGGTGGTCAGCACCCGCTTCGGCCTCGGCTACATGCTGCACGGCAGCGCGTCACCGCTCCTCGGCCCGGGTTCCTTCGGCCACCCGGGCCGGGGCGGCTCCCTGGGCTTCGCCGACCCGGAGACCGGCATCGCCCTCGGCTATGTGACGAACGGCTTCCGCAAGACCGTGACGGCGGATCCGCGGGCACAGGCGCTGGTACGGGCGGTGCGGCAGGCGACGGCCGGTTAGCCCTCAACGGAGGACAGGGATTCAACGGGACGACAGCGAGGTCGCGCGGAACTGCCAGATTTGGGCCGGGTCCTGCGGGCGCAGGGCGGTCAGGTCGATATGGGGCGGGTGGATCCGCAGGGGGCTGCCGTCGAGGGCGAGCTCGGTGCCGGAGGCCCTGAGGTGATGGCCGTTCGCGGCCGCGGTGAGGGACCACTCGACGGGGACGGCGTGTCCCATGACCCGCTTGCGGATGCCCCGGGTGCGCGCATAGCCGAGGTAGGTGCCTTCCTTGACGTTACGGATGGTCCTGTTGCCGTTGGCCAGGGGCTGGACCTCCCACACCTGGCCGCCGCCGGCGCCCTCCGGCAGCAGCACGACAGCCCCCTCCGCTTCATTGAGCGTGAGGAACTGCCAGTGAAAGCGGGAGATCGTGTAAAGCCCGCTGCGCAGCGGCGCGGCGGCACGGGCAGGACTCGCGGCCGGGAAGAGGGCGGCCAGTCCCGCGGCCGCCACGGTGCCGAGCGCACCGCGCCGGCTGATGGATCTGATGGATCGCTCTGTCATGCCGCGATCGTGACGCCGCGCCACCCCCTCGATCCGCCCGGACCCGCTCGGGCGGGCCGATTTCCCTCAGCCGTGTGAGCCCGCCCGGACCGGTGTACCTGGTGCGCCTCCCTGGCGTACCTCCCCGATCAGACGTGAATCGGATGCGAAGTACGCCCTGACGCCGCGTCGATCTCGGTGTGCGCCTTGGTCAGCATCTGCATGGCGAGCTCGTTCAGTGCGCGGGCCGCGGCGATCTCCTCGCCGACCCGTGGCTGATTCGGGTCCGTGTGGTGACGCGTGGCGTGCCCATGGGCCCGTACTTCCGAGCCGTCGGGCAAGCGCACCAGCGCCGCCGCCCGGGTGTGGGTGTCGTCCTCCTGGAACTCGAGCTCGACATGCCATCCCACTGTGGTGTGCATCATGACGATCACCTCCGGAACACTTGCTTCCAGAGTGCTCCTTCCGGCCTACGGCCGCATCCATGAGGCGTGTCCGACGTCACGCGGACACGCCGCGAGTGACGGATGTCGCACGCCGGACCGTATGACGCCGCCGACAAAACCGCCGCAGTTAACGTCAACAGGGCACAAACTGCAGTATGCGCTGCTGCCTCTCCGCTCCTCTGACGGTCCTGGCCGCCCTCCCCAGCCCCTGCGACATCATGCGCTCCGGCGCACTGCTCGCGCCCGCTCTGCTGCGCGGCGCCCTCACCCGCGCCCAGCGGGCCCGCCACGCCTTCCCCCACCACCCCGACGCTCTGGCCGCCGTACACCTCGAACTGGTCACCCTCACCGAGGACCGCGCGATCATCACGTGGTTCACCGGCGTCCCCGGCACCGACGACGGCTGGGGCCATATGCTGCCCGCCTTCACCGAGGGCGAGGTCGTCTACGGCACACACCCCGGCCGCCTGACCCGCACCGCGTCCGAAGGTCGCCTGACCGCGCACCACCAGGTGGAGATCACCGGCCTGGAACCGGGCCAGACGTACTACTACCAGGCCCGCTCCCGCGGTACGGCCGCCACACCCACGCCCCTCCACCTCGTGCGCGGCAACGCGGTCGGCACCAACCTGCACGGCATCGGCTCGCGCGGCGGACCGTACTCCTTCACCACGCCCCAGCCGCCGCCCGGCCGCCACCTGATGTCCATCGCCCTCTGCAACGACCTGCACCTCGGCGAGACCACCGCCGGCCGGGTGGCCGGAATGCCGATGCTGCGCGGCATCTCGCAGCAGCCCGGGCTCGCCCCGTATCCGGAGATCATGGGCCGGGCCCTGGTCGAGGAGGCGCGGCGGCGCGGAGCCGACGTGCTGCTGGCCGCCGGTGACATCTCGGCGGGCGGCGCCCCGCGCGACCTGGCCGAGGCGAGACAGATCCTGGACGGCTTCGGCGTCCACGGGCGGGACTACTTCGTCGTACGCGGAAACCACGACCGCCCCGGCCCCGCCGGAGACACCTTCCGCGACGGCTTCCTGGGCGGCACGGGCCCCGGCTACCTCACCCACGACCTGGGCGGACTGCGGCTGATCGGGCTCGACACCTACGAGAAGAAGGGCAACGGCGGCGACGCGGGCGGGCTCGGCGACGAGCAACTGTCCTGGTTCCGGGCGCGGCTGCGGGAGCAGCGGGAGCAGCCCACACTCGTCTTCGGCCATCACCCGCTGACCGTGCGGGACTCGGTCTTCCCGATGGGCCGCGGCCAACGCCTCGACCGCCGCCAGGCCCGCGCGATCGTCGACGCGTACGCCGCCACGCCGGGCGTCTTCCTCCACCACGCGGGCCACACCCACCGCAACAAGCGCACAGTCCTGATGCGCGCACCGCACGTCACCCAGCAGGAAGTCAGCGCGGTCAAGGACTACCCGGGCGGCTTCTCCCTCCTGCGCATCCACACCGGCGGCTACGCCCTCAACTACTACAAATGCGGCACCGACCCGGCCCGCGAGTGGAGCGAACGCAGCCGCCGCGTCGCCGGCGGCCTCTGGCCCCACCACGCCCTCGGCCGCTCCCCCGCCGACCGCAACAGCGTGCGCGCCCACGACCTGTCCGGGGTCGCCGTCCCGCGCCAACGCACCGTTTCGGCGGCTTTGCCGGGCGCGGCGGGGCTGTAGCTGTGAGGCCTCACGACGGTCTCACCCCGCGTGCAGCATCAACCCGATCCCCACAACCAGCACCCCCGCCGCCACGATCCGGGACACCCCGAACCGCTCCTTGAAGAACACCGCTCCGATGGCCGCGCCGACGATGATCGACGATTCCCGTAGGGCGGCGATCGGTGCGAGGGTGGCCCTGGTCTGGGCCCACAGGACCAGGGCGTACGCCGCCACGGACAGTGCGGCGCCGAGGAGGCCGAGGGCTGCGGACGGGCGTAGTAGGGCGATGGTCTGACGCCGCCAGCGGTGGATGGCGTACGCGGGGATGATCGTCCCTTGTAGCACCATCAGCCAGGCGATGTAGCCGAGCGAGGACCCGGAGGCCCGCACCCCGAGCCCGTCGACCACGGTGTAGACGGCGATGGTCAGCCCGGTCGCCAGGGCCGCGCCGATCGCCGCCCAGTCGGGGCGCCGGCCGCGCAGTCCCCACAGGGCGACGCCGGTGAGACCGGCGCAGGACAGGGCGATGCCGGTGGCTGCCCACGCGTCCGGCACCTCATGGGCGAAGACGGCGGCGAGCACGGTGACGACGAGGGGCGCGCTGCCGCGGGCGATGGGGTAGGCCTGCCCGAAGTCGCCCAGGCGGAAGGACTTCATCAGCAGCGCGTAGTACGCGATGTGGATGGCGGCGGAGAGAAGGAGGTACAGCCATGCGCCCGCCGCCGGTACCGCCACGAACGGGATCATGGCCAGCCCGATCAGCACGCCGCCGCCCGCGATCAGCGTGAAGCTGACGAGTTTGTCGGTGATGCGATGGGCGATGGCGTTCCAGCCGGCGTGGGTGACGGCCGCGAGGAGGACGGCGGCGGTGACCAGGGGGGTCACGGGGTGGGCTCGGGTGCGTCCTGGTTGTGGGTGTCCTGGTCGCGGGTGTCCTGCTCGCGTACGTCCACGAGGTTCGCGCCGGCGTGGGTGATCAGCGTCTTGGGCTCCATGGGGAAGACGGTGTACGGGGTTCCGGCGGCGGCCCACACGAGGTCGTGGTCGAGCAGGGAACGGTCGGCGAGGACCCGGGTCTTCGTACGGTGCCCGAAGGGCGGCACGCCTCCGATCGCGTACCCGGTCGTCTCCCGTACGACGTCCGCCTTCGCGCGCGTCACCTTCTCGGCCCCGAGTTCGCGCCGCACCAGCTCCACGTCGACCCGCGAGGCCCCGTCCATCAGCACCAGCACCGGCACGCCGTCCGCCGCGAAGATCAGCGACTTGCAGATCTGGCTCAGCTCACACCCGATGGCGGCGGCAGCCTCGGCGGCGGTGCGGGTGGCGTCCGGGAACCGGCGGATGCGGCCGTGGAGTTCACCGAGCCCCAGCTGTTGGAGTGCCTCGGCGAATCGGGGATGGGCTCCGGAGTCTTCGGTGGCGGAGGTCGTCATGAACCGCACGCTAACTCACAACACCGTTGCTCTTCGCGTTCGTTTTCATCTGTGTCACCGCGCCCCGCGCCAAGCCCGCAGAGCCCGCAGAGGGAGAAACTCCATGTCCCGCTACCTGTTCGACAACACCGACGCCCGCACCCCCGACCGCTTCTCGACCCTGGAGTCGTGCTACGACCCCGTCTCCCGCCGCCAGTTGGAACTGACCGGCCTGGCCCCCGACTTCCGGTGCCTGGAAGTCGGCGGGGGCGGCGGCTCGTTGGGGGCGTGGATGGGGGAACGGGTCGGTCCGGAGGGGGAGGTCACGGTGACCGACCTGGACCCCCGCTGGGCCGAGTCCCGGCCCCGGCCGCCGCAGGTACGCCTGCTGCGCCACGACATCGTCAACGACCCGTTGCCGGGCGGCGACTACGACGTGATCCACGCCCGGCTGGTCCTGCTGCACCTGCCGGAGCGGCTTGCCGTACTGGAGCGGCTCGTGGCAGCCCTGCGCCCGGGCGGGTGGCTCCTGCTGGAGGAGTTCGACTGCACGTGGATCCCGGTTCTCGCGACCCCGGATGAGGCTTCCACCGCCCTGTTCACCCACGTCCAGGCCGCGCTGCTGGCCCAGTTGGAGAAGGCGGGCGCCGATGTGGCGTGGGGGCGCCGGGTGCCTGCGGCGATGACACGGGCGGGGCTCACGGAGGTCACGGCGACGACGTACGCGGAGTCCTGGGCGGGCGGGGGCAGGGGGATCGACCTGCACCGCGTGAATATGGAGCAGGCGGAGGCGGGGTTGCGGGGGGATGGCGTTACGGAGGGGGAGCTGCGCCGCTTCTACGCGTTGTTGAAGAATCCGGGGTTTGTGATCAACTCCTATCCGTTGATCAGTACGCGGGGGCGGCGGCCGGGGTCTGGTGTGGGGGTTGGGTCGGGGGGCGGTGCTTAGGGGGACGGCGAATTTCGGTGACCGTTGGGCCGCCCGCTGGGGTGGGTGGCCGACGTGGGTTTGCGGTGAGGTGGGCTGGGGTGCGCGTCAGCCGGGTCGCGGCACGCCGATCAAGCTCAGCGGCGGACGGCCGGTGGGTGGGACGCGGCGGTGCGGGGAGCGCCGGGAGTGACTACCCCAGCGCCGCCGTGTCGGTCAGGGGGGCGAGGTCGAACTCGATTCGGACCTCGTCCGCCAGTCGCAGGGCGCCGGCGAATGCCTTGTACGGCTTGATGCCCCAGCTGCTCTGTACGACGGTGGCGGCGCCATGCACACCCCCCTCGGCGTCCAGGCCCGCCTCGAGGGTGATCGGATGGGTCGCGCCCATGATCGTGAGATCTCCGGTCACGGTGAAGGCGTGCGGGGTGCCTGCGATCTCGGTCGAGGTGAAGGTGATGCGCGGATGCTCCGCGGTATGGAGGATCTTCTCTCGGATCGTCCGCTTGATGTCCGCCCGGTCGTCGTCCGTGAGCGGCTTCAGGCCTCCGGCTCCCTCCCGGACCTCCAGGGAGTCGACCTCGATCGTGGCGACCACGGACGACCGGCCCGGATCGGCGACATCGACCGTGACATCCCCGGACCACCGGGTGACCTCGATCGTCAGGTCATGGCCGGCCTTGCGGCCCAGCCCGGTGCGGCTGGTCTTGATCCGTAGCTGCCCTGTGTCCGAGCCGATGCCGTGCTTTCCGCTTGCAGGGTCCATACGGCCAACATACGTCCGGCCCCTTGCCAGCGCCTGACGTGCGTTACGAAAACTGCATTGTGGGGGCGGGGGCGGCGCCGGACGGGCAGCATGCGGTGATGACCTCGACGCCCGCCGGGACACATGACGTCGCACCCGCCGCCGTACGCCCCTATCGCCCCGCCGATCGCGATCGCCTCGACGACATCTGCGTTCGCACCGCCCACGTCGGTCAGGACGCCCGCCCCCACTACGCCGACCCCGGCATCTTCCCGGTGATCTTCGCGCAGCCTTACGTCCATCTCGAACCGGAGCTGGCGTTCGTGCTGGACGACGGGCACGGGCAGGCCGTCGGTTACATCCTGGGGACCGCCGACACTCCTCGCTTCGTCGAGGACTTCCGGGCGAAGTGGCTGCCGAGGGTGGCGGACCGGTATCCGGAGCCCGGCGGTCCGCCGCGCACGCCCGATGAGGAGATCGTCGCACTGCTGCGCCGTCCCGAGCGGATGCTGCTGCCCGAGGTCGCCGACTACCCCGCCCATCTGCACATCGACCTGCTCCCGGAGTGGCAAGGGCGCGGCTACGGGCGCGAGTTGATGCGGGCGTTCCTGCGGGCGCTGCACAGCAGGGGTGTGCCGGCCGTGCATCTGTCGATGCTGACCGCCAACACGCCCGCGCGAGCCTTTTACCGTCGTCTCGGCTTCCATGAGATCTCGGTGCCCGATCCGGGGCCGGTCACCTATCTCGGGCGCAGCACGGCAGAAGGGCGCAGCACTACAGCAGAAGGCCGGTGAAGGCCGCCGTCCCCACGGAGCCCTCACCGGCCGGTCCTGTCAGAAGCTGTACATCAGCCCCTGTGCGTCAGAAGCTCTGCGTCAGACGCCTACCAGCTCCTTTTCCTCCTCCGGATCCGCGTTCTTGCGGTCCTCCGCGGTCCTCAGGGCTTCGCCCTCGACATCCACGTTGGGCAGTGCACGGTCCAGCCACTTCGGGAGCCACCAGGCCTTCTTGCCGAGCAGGGCGAGCACCGCCGGGACGATCGCCATGCGGACCACGAACGCGTCGAAGAAGACGGCGATCGCGAGGCCGAAGCCGATCATCTTGATCATCGACTCGCTGGAGCTGATGAAGCCTCCGAAGACGGCCATCATGATGACCGCGGCGGCGGCAACGACCCGGGCACTGTGCCGGAAGCCGGTCACGATGGCCTGGCTCGGCGACTCGCCGTGGACGTACGCCTCCCGCATGCGGGTCACGAGGAACACCTCGTAGTCCATCGCGAGACCGAAGACCACGCCCACCATGAAGATCGGCATCATGGACATGATCGGACCGGTCTCCTCGACGCCGATCAGGCCGGAGAGCCAGCCCCACTGGAAGACCGCGACCACTGCACCGAGCGCGGCGAGCACGCTGAGCAGGAAGCCGAGGGCCGCCTTCAGCGGGACCAGGATCGAGCGGAAGATCACGATCAGGAGCAGGAAGGCGAGGCCGACCACCAGGGCCAGATACGGGACCAGCGCGTCGGTGAGCTTCTGCGAGAAGTCGATGTTCATCGCGGTGGTGCCGGTGACCAGGACCCTCGCGTCCGTGTCGGCCTTGACGTCGGTGCCCTGGTCACGGATGGCGTGCACCAGGTCCTCGGTCTGGGTCGAGGACGGCTTGGAGTCCGGGATCACGGTGATCGTCGCGGTGTCGCCGGCTTTGTTGAACGCCGCCGGGGTCACCGTCACGACGTCCTTGAGGCCCTTGATCCCGTCGGTGACCGTGGTGGCCGCCGCCTTGGGGTCGTCGCTGTCCTTGGCGTCGACCACGATCATCAGGGGGCCGTTGAAGCCGGGACCGAAGCCCTCCGACAGCAGGTCGTACGCCCGGCGCTGTGTGGTGGACGTCGGCTGCGAGCCGTCGTCGGGCAGGCCCAGCTCCAGCTGGGTGGCCGGGACGGCGATCGCTCCCAGACCGACCACGCCGAGCAGCAGCACGGCGACCGGACGGCGGATGACGAAGCTCGCCCAACGGGTGCCCATGCCGGGCTTGGCCTGCGCCTTGGACTTCTCGGGCGCCACGGCCTTCTCGGACGCCTCGGACTTCTCGCCGCCAAGCCGCTTGCGCTTCTCGCCCGTCGGCCGGACCTTCCTGCCCGCGTACCCGAGCAGCGCCGGGATCATGGTCAGCGCGATGAGGACGGCGACCACGACCGTGCCCGCCGCCGCGAGGCCCATCTTGGTCAGCATCGGGACGCCGACGACCGAGAGGCCCGCCAGGGCGATCACGACCGTGAGACCCGCGAAGACCACCGCCGAGCCGGCGGTGCCGGTGGCCCGGCCTGCCGCCTCCTCGCGGTCACGGCCGTCGGCCAGCTCGCCCCGGTAGCGCGAGACGATGAACAGCGCGTAGTCGATGCCGACCGCGAGGCCGATCATCAACGCGAGCGTGGAGGTGGTGTCGCCGAGGTCGAGCGCGTTGGCGAGGGCGGTGATGGTGGAGACGCCGATGCCGACGCCGATGATCGCGGTCAGCAGCGGCAGTCCGGCCGCGACCAGCGAGCCGAGGGTGAGGACGAGGACGACGGCGGCGATGGCGAGACCGATGACCTCGCCGATCGCTCCCGGCTCGGCCGCGGCCTGCAGGGCGTCACCTCCGACGTCGACGGTCAGCCCGGTGGCCTGCGCCTCGTCCGCGGCCGCCTCGAGGGCGTCCCGGGTCGCGTCCTTCAGCTCCATGCCGGGGGCGTCGTACTTCACCGATGTGTAGGCGACCGTGCCGTCCTTGCTCACGGCGTTCGTCGTGAACGGGTCGGTCACGGAGACGACTTCGGAGCCGTCGCCCAGTTCCTCGACGGTCTTCGCGACGGTCGCCTTGTTGTCGGCGTCCGTCATCTTCTCGCCGTCGGGTGCCTTGAAGACGATGCGTCCGGTCGCTCCGTCGGCGCTGCCACCGGGGAAACGCTGTTCCAGCAGGTCGAAGGCCTTCTGCGCCTCGGTGCCGGGAATGGAGAAGGAGGTGGTGCCGGGGGCGGGCGCGGAGGCCGCGCCCACACCCGCGAGCGTCAGCAGCGCCACCCATATCAGTGCGACGAAGTGGCGTCGCCTGAAGGCGAGCCGGCCGAGTTTGTAGAGAAACGTTGCCACGAGGGCGTACTCCCGGTCAGGTCGTGGGTGTAACAGGGCAGGGGTGATCGGCCCGTTGGGGTGCAGGCGTGATCGGCCCGACGACGTGAGCGGTTACGTCAGGTGGGGTGGGGCTTGCTGTGGGGAATACCGGTTGAGTTACCGGTTGGGTTACCGGTCGGCAGACCGGTTCACGGTGACGCCGAGGGCGGGGAGGACCACGGCGTCGATGTACGAGGTGAGGAAGTCCCGGGTCGGCGGCCGGTCCTCGATCAGGCCCCGGGCGACGAACGCGCCGACCATCATGTGCGTCACATAGCCCAGCGCCGGGTTGTCCGCCCGGATCTCGCCCCGGTCGACGGCCCGTTGCAGCACACGGCCGAACTCCGCCATTTCCGGCTCGATGAGCTTTTCCCGGAACTCCTGCAGGAGGTCGGGGTTGTTGTGCACCGCCATGGCCAGGCCTCGCATGAGCCCGGCGTTCTGCTCCATCTCGCAGTCGTCCGTCTGCTCCATGTGGGCATGCAGATCACCCCGGAGCGAGCCGGTGTCGACGCCTTCGAACGGACCGGGCTTGCTGTGCCGCACGGCCTTCACGACCAGCTCGGGCTTGCCGCCCCACTGGCGGTAGAGGGTGGCCTTGCTGGAACGGGTGCGGGCGGCCACGGCGTCCATGGTGAGGGCGTCGTAGCCGACTTCGCGGAGCAGGTCGAGCACGGCCTCGTACAGCTCGGCCTCGCGCTCGGGTGTGATCCGACTGCGACGCACCATTGCGGCCTCAGCCATCCCACTCACCTTCTCCTGCTCCTCGCCGGAGCGACCCGGCTTCGAAAGACACTGCTTCAAACGGCACTGCCTCGAACGACACTGTTTCGTACGTCATGAATGTAGCGCAGCGCCCCGCGAAACGAAACCGTTTCGTACGTGTGCTGGGTCACGTGTGTACGTGCCGCATAAGTTGCCCGGGCCCATCGACGGGAAAAGCATGGGGAGGTGAGCTATCTGCGCCTGCCGCACCTCAGCGGCGACCTGCTGTGCTTCGTGACCGAGGACGACCTGTGGCTGGCCCCCCTCGACGGACCGGGCCGAGCCTGGCGGCTCACCGTCGACCGCACCAAGGCCGGCCACCCCCGCTTCTCGCCCGACGGCCGCCATATCGCGTACACGAGCTGGCGCAGCCTGGTCCCGGAGATCCACGCGGTGCCGGTGGACGGCGGCGCCGGGCGGCAGCTGACGTACTGGGGCAGCGCGGACACCCGGGTGTGCGGCTGGACCCCGGACGGCGACATCCTCGCCGTCGCCTCCCACGGCGAGCCCTTCACGCACTTCACCTGGGCCTACAAGGTGACCCCCGACGGCGACCCCGGCCGCAAACTCCCCTGGGGCCCGGTCTCCGACATCCAGGTCGCCGACCTCGACGGCGAGCGCAAGACCCTGCTCCTCACCGGCACCCCGCCGCACGAACCGGCCGCCTGGAAGCGCTACCGAGGCGGCGCCATGGGCCGCCTCTGGCTGCACGGCGACCGGCTTCTCGCGCACCTGGACGGCCACCTCGAATCCCCCATGTTCGTCGGCGGCCGCATCGCCTTCCTCTCCGACCACGAGGGCGTCGGCAACCTCTACTCGTGCGCCTACGACGGCTCCGACCTGCGCCGCCACACCGACCACGACGCCTTCTACGCCCGGCACGCCGCCAGCGACGGCACGCGCGTCGTCTACCAGTGCGCGGGCGACCTGTGGATCGTCGACGACCTGACCGCCGACTCGAAGCCGCGCAAGCTCGACGTACGCCTGAGCGGCCCCCGCGCGGGCCGCCGCCGGTACCAGGTGCCCGCCGCCCAGCACGTCGACGGCATCTCCGTCGACGAGACGGGCCGGGCGAGCGCGGTGATCGTACGAGGAAGTCTCTACTGGCTGACCCACCGCGACGGCCCGGCCCGCACGATCACCGACACTCCGGGCGTACGGGTCCGGCTCCCGGAGATGCTCGGCAAGGTCGGCCAGGTCGCGTACGTCACGGACGCGGAGGGCGAGGACGCCGTAGAGATCGCGTACCTGCCACGAGCGACGGGCGACCGCGCGCCCCGCCGCCTCGCCTCCGTTGAACTGGGCCGCGTCCTGGAGCTGGTCTCCGACCCCCAGGGCGAGCGCCTGGCGATGGCCTCGCACGACGGCCGCCTCCTGCTCATCGACGCGACCGAGGACTCCAACGGCGAGGTCGCCGAGCTGATCCGCTCGATCAACGGCCCGGTACGGGACCTGGCGTTCTCCCCCGACGGGGCATGGCTCACGTGGTCGCACCCGGGGATCGGCCGCACGCTCCGCCAGATCAAGATGGCGAGGATCAAGGACCGTTTCATCGTCGACGTGACCAACGGCCGCTTCGAGGACGAGAACCCGGTCTTCACGCGAGACGGCCGCTACCTCGCCTTCCTCTCCTGGCGAGGCTTCGACCCGGTGTACGACGTCCACACCGGCGACCTCTCCTTCCCCCTCGGCTGCCGCCCCTACCTCGTCCCGTTGTCCTCCGCGACCCCCTCCCCCTTCGCCCTGAACCCTGAGGGCCGCCCGGCGGCGGGCGGCCTTGACCCGGTGGAGGACGACGAGGGCGGCGACGGCGCGGTGACGGTCGAAGTGGAAGGCCTGGAAAGCAGGGTCACCCCCTTCCCGGTCGCCGCCTCCAAGTACTCGGCGCTTCACCCGGTCTCCGGCGGCGGCCTGGTCTGGCTGCGCTGGCCGATCTCGGGCGCGCTGGGCGAGACGTTCGCCAATCCCGACGACACGACCGGCCGCCCGACCCTCGAGTACTTCAACATCACCAAGGCGAAGAAGTCCGAACTGGTCGAGCACCTGGACTGGTTCGCGGTGAGCGGCGACGGCACCCGCCTGGTCGTCGTCGACGAGGGCGACCTGCGAGCCGTCCCCTCCACCGAAGCGGGAGACAGCGATACGACCGTCTGGATCGACCTCCGCCGCATCCTGCACGAGGTCGACCCGGTCGCCGAGTGGCGCCAGTCGTACGAGGAGGCGGGCCGCCTGATCCGCGCCTACTTCTGGGAACCCGGCATGTGCGGCATCGACTGGAACGCGGTGCTGGACCAGTACCGCCCCCTGCTCGAACGACTGGCCTCCCCCGACGAGTTCGCGGACCTGCTCCGCGAGGTGCTCGGCGAACTGGGCACCTCCCACGCCTACGTCTCCGCCGCCCGCCGCAACGAGGGCCCCCCGCACTACCAGCGCTGGCAGGGCCTCCTCGGCGCCAACTTCGTCCGCAGGGACGGTGGTTGGACGGTCAAGCGCATCCTGCCCGGCGAGTCGTCCGACTCCAAGGCCCGCTCCCCTCTCGCCGGCACCGGCATCCGCGAGGGCGCGGTACTGACCCACGTGGACGGCCGCCCGGTGGACCCCGACACTGGCCCCTACCCACTCCTTGCGGGAGCAGGCGGTACGACGGTGGAGCTGACGTTCACCCCGGCCGAGGGCGAAGGCCGCTCCCGCAGGGTCGCCGTAGTCCCCCTCATCGACGAACGCCCCCTCCGCTACCAGGACTGGGTGGCCAAACGCCGCGCAGTCGTACGCGAGTTGAGCGGCGGCCGCTGCGGCTACCTCCACATCCCCGACATGGGCGGCTCCGGCTGGGCCCAGTTCAACCGCGACCTGCGCATGGAGGTCTCCCGTCCGGCCCTCATCGTCGACGTACGCGGCAACGCCGGCGGCCACATCAGCGAACTCGTCGTCGAAAAACTCACCCGCACCATCCTCGGCTGGGACCTGACGAGAAACGCCCAGCCGGTGTCGTACGCCTCAAACGCCCCCCGGGGCCCGGTGGTAGCCCTCGCAGACGAGGCAACCTCCTCGGACGGCGACATGATCACGGCAGCATTCAAGCTCCTCAAACTGGGCCCCGTGGTCGGCCAACGCACCTGGGGCGGAGTAGTCGGCATGACCGGCCGCCACCGCCTCGGCGACGGCACCGTCATCACGGTCCCCATGAACGCCGCCTGGTTCGACGCCTACGGCTGGTCCATCGAAAACCACGGCGTAACCCCCGACTTGGAAATCCTCCGCACACCCCTGGACTGGGCAGAGGGCAGACACGCACAGCTGGACGACGCGGTACAACTGGCCCTGGACCTACTCCAGACGTCACCTCCGGCAACTCCCCCGGACTACTCACACGTACCGGACCGCTCAAGGCCGAAATTGCCGTCGCGGTCTTGAGAAGGGGCTGTCAGTGCCGAATGCAAGACTTCCCGGCATGACAGAGGCGAACCCGAAAGCGGACCTGGTCCACTACCTGCAACTCGCTCGAGAAGCCCTGCTGTGGAAGCTCGACGGGCTCTCGGAATACGACATCCGCCGCCCTCTCACGCCCACCGGCACCAATCTGTTGGGGCTGGTCAAACACGTCGCCAGTGTGGAGCTGGGGTACTTCGGCGACACGTTCGGACGGCCGTTCTTCGACAAGGAACCACCGCCCTGGTGGTACACGGAGGACTTCGAGCCCAACGCGGACATGTGGGCGACCGCCGACGAGTCACGCGAAGAGATCGTCGGGCTGTACCACCGCGCATGGGAGCACTCGGACAGCACGATCGAGTCGCTGGCACTCGACGCGATCGGTCACGTCCCGTGGTGGCCGGAGGAACGACGGCAGACCACACTGCACCACATCCTGGCGCGCATGATCGCCGAAACCCATCGGCATGCCGGGCACGCCGATATCGTGCGAGAGCTCATCGACGGGACCGTCGGGTGGGCGAAGGGGAAGGACAACATGCCAACGGGCGATCAGGACTGGTGGGAGACCCACCGACGTCGACTGGAGCGCGTGGCACGGGGAGCCGGTAGCAGTTGACCCCGACCGATCACGGCTGCTTCCGCATTCGCCGGTCCATCGCCAGCGAAAGTTCCGCCTCCACCACGCTCCGGGCCAGTGGGCGCAGGCGTTGCATGTCGTCCTCTGTGGCGTGGCGGAGGACGACGTCGGCGAAGAGTTCGGCGAGGGCGTCGACGTGTTCGCGTACCTGTTTGCCGGCTGCCAGGACTTCTGCCAACGGGATGCCTTCGCGGACGAGGGCGGCTGATACGTCCAGGAGGCGGCGGCTGACGTGGACGATCTCGTCGCCGTCGGTGCCGAGGTAGCCGAGGTCGATCGCGGCGGCGAGGTTTTCAGGGGTGACCTCGCCCTCGAAGCGGGCGGCGAGCTCCTCGGGGGTGAGGTGGACCGGCTCCTCCTCGGTGGGGGTGTCGACGCCGAGTACGTCGGCGACGTCGCGGCCGTGTTCGAGTGCCTCCGCCAGTTCCGCGATGCCGTTGAGGGTGTGGCCGCGTTCCAGCAGTGCCGCGATCGTGCGCAGGCGGGCCAGGTGGTGGTCGTCGTACCAGGCGATACGGCCTTCGCGGCGGGGTGGCCGGATCAGCTTGCGTTCGCGGTAGAAGCGCAGGGTGCGGACGGTGATGCCGGCCAGGCGGGCCAGCTCCTCCATGCGGTACTCGCGTCGTCCTCCGTCTTCTGCCACGTCGGAAGCCTATGTTGTACCGCCGGTAACTTTCCCGCGCACGCCCCCTACCCATCAGTACGGTCCTGCCCTACTCTCCCCATTGCGCCAGTGTTCACTGGCAGAGTCGCGAGCGAATACAGCGGATGCAGCGAACGCAGCGGATGCATGGAGGCGGGATGGCCCAGCAGGAGCACGAGCATGTGCGGGTGGCGGTGGTCGGGTCCGGGTTCGGCGGGCTGGGAGCCGCCGTACGGCTGCGGCGCGAGGGTGTCACCGACTTCGTCGTACTGGAGCGGGCCGACAGCGTCGGCGGCACCTGGCGGGACAACAGTTATCCCGGGTGCGCGTGCGATGTCCCGTCCCATCTCTACTCGTTCTCCTTCGCGCCCAACCCCGACTGGCCCCGCACCTTCTCCGGGCAGCAGCACATCCGCGCCTACCTGGAGCACGTCGCCGACGTCTTCCGGCTCCGGCCCCACATCCGCTTCAACTCCGAGGTCCAGCGCATGACCTGGAGCGGCGAGCGGCTCTGCTGGGACATCGAGACGAGCAGTGGCTCCCTCTCGGCGGACATCGTCGTCTCCGCCACCGGGCCGCTGTCCGAGCCCAAGATCCCGGACATCCCGGGGCTCGACTCCTTCCCCGGCAAGGTCTTCCACTCAGCCCGCTGGGACCACGACTACGACCTGCGCGGCAAGCGGGTCGCCATGGTCGGGACGGGCGCCTCGGCCATCCAGATCGTGCCGGCCATCCAGCCCCTCACCGAGCGGCTCACCCTCTTCCAGCGCACCCCGCCCTGGGTGATGCCCCGCGTCGACCGGGCGATCAGCGGCGCGGAGCGCGCACTGCACAGGGCCCTCCCCTTCACCGCCCAGGCACGCCGTGGACTGCTGTGGGGCATACGGGAGTTGCAGGTCCAGGCCTTCACCAAGCGCCCCAACGAGCTGGGCATGGTGGAGCAGTTGGCCAAGCGCAACATGGCCCGTTCCATCAAGGACCCGGACCTGCGGGCGAAGTTGACCCCCGACTACCGCATCGGCTGCAAGCGGATCCTGCTCTCCAGCGACTACTATCCGGCGCTCGCCCAACCCGACGTCGACGTGGTCGCGAGCGGGCTGAGCGAGGTCCGCGGGTCGACCCTCGTCGCCGCCGACGGCGGCGAGGCCGAGGTCGACGCGATCATCTTCGGGACCGGCTTCCACGTCACCGACATGCCCATCGCCGAACGGGTGGTGGGCGCGGACGGGCGCACGCTCGCCGAGGCCTGGAAGACGGGCATGAAGGCGCTGCGCGGAGCCTCGGCGGCCGGGTTCCCCAACTGGATGACGATCATCGGCCCCAATACGGGGCTGGGGAACTCCTCGATGATCCTGATGATCGAGTCCCAGCTGAACTACCTGGCCGACTTCGTACGGCAGTTGAACGTCCTCGGCGGTCGCGCCGCCCTCGACGCCCGCCCGGGCGCCGTACAGGCCTGGAACGACCAGGTCCAGGAACGCATGCGTCGCACCGTGTGGAACACCGGCGGCTGCACCAGCTGGTACCTGGACGCCAGCGGCCGCAACACCACCATCTGGCCGGGCACGACGACCGAGTTCCGGCGGGCGACGCGGCGGGTGGATCTGTCGGAGTACGACGTCCTGCGGGTGCCCGCGGAGCAGAAGGCCGAGGTGGACGCGTGAGCCGTCTGATGCACGTGGCGTCCGGTCCGTACGCTCCACCCGTCCCCGCCCGCGAGCTCACCGCCGTCTCCGCCGACGGCGCCCGGCTGCACGTCGAGGTGCACGGCCCCGAGAACGCCCCCGCCGTCGTCCTCGCCCACGGCTGGACCTGCTCCACCGCCTTCTGGGCGGCGCAGATACGCGAACTGGCCGTCGACCACCGGGTCATCGCCTACGACCAGCGCGGCCACGGACGCAGCCCCGCGAGCCGCGCCTGCAGTACGGACGCGCTCGCGGACGACATCGAAGCCGTACTGAAAGCGGCTCTCGCGCCAGGCGAGAAGGCCGTGCTCGCCGGGCACTCCATGGGCGGGATGACGGTCATGGCCGCCTCCACGCGGGCCGGGTTCCGGCAGCATGCGGCGGCGGTGCTGCTGTGCAGCACGGGGGCGTCGCGGCTGGTCGCCGAGTCGACGGTCGTACCGATGCGGGCCGGACGCCTGCGGACCGCGCTGACCCGGCGGATCCTCGGCTCCCGGGCACCCCTCGGACCGGTCACGCCGCTCGCCCGGCGGATCCTCAAGTACGCGACGATGGGCCCGGGTTCGCATCCGCAGATGGTCGAGGCGTGCTCGCGGATCGTGCACGCGTGTCCGCGCAAGGTGCGGTACGCCTGGTCACAGGTGCTCGACCTGCTCGATCTCGCCCACGGTGTACGGGAGTTGACGGTCCCGACGGCCGTCGTCGTCGGTACGGCGGACCGGTTGACGCCGGTCGCGCACGCCCGCTCGCTCGTCGCCGCGCTGCCCAACTGCGTCGGGATCACCGAACTGCCCGGGCTCGGCCATATGACGCCGATCGAGGCGCCCGAGCTGGTCACCGGCAAGATACGGGAACTCGTCACGACGTACGCACAGGTCAAGGAGGGCGCATGAGCAGGGTCAGCCTGGAGGGCCAGGTCGCGGTCGTCACCGGGGCCGCGCGCGGCGTCGGCGAACTGCTCGCCCGGAAGCTGTCCGCGCGCGGCGCGAAGCTCGCGCTGGTCGGTCTGGAGCCGGACGCGCTCAAGCAGGTCGCCGAGCGGCTGCACGGCGACAGCGACCACTGGCACGCCGACGTCACCGACCACGAGGCGATGGCACAGGTGGCGGGCGAAGTGAAGGAGCGGTTCGGGAAGGTCGACATCGTGGTCGCCAACGCGGGTGTGGCGACCGGCGGTCCCTTCGCTGACTCCGATCCGGATGCCTGGCGGCGGGTGATCGAGGTCAATCTGATCGGGTCGGCGGTGACGGCGCGCGCGTTCCTGCCGGTGCTGCGGGAGAGCCGGGGCTATCTGCTCCAGATCGCCTCCCTTGCGGCCATCACGCCGGCGCCGATGATGACGGCGTACTGCGCGTCCAAGTCGGGCGTCGAGGCATACGCGCACAGCCTGCGGGCCGAAGTCGGGTACCAGGGCGTGAAGGTGGGGGTCGGGTATCTGTCGTGGACCGACACGGACATGGTGCGCGGGGCCGACCAGGACGACGTGATGCGGGAGTTGCGGCAGCGGTTGCCGTGGCCCGCCAACAAGACCTATCCGCTGGGTCCCGCGGTGGACCGGATCGTCGCCGGGATCGAACGGCGGGCCGGCCATGTGTACGGGCAGTGGTGGCTGCGCGGCATGCAGGGCGTACGGGGGTATCTGCCGGGGGTCATCGGGACTGTCGGGCAACGGGAGATGAAGCGGTTCGCTCATCGACTGGAGGGCATGCGGACGGGGCTGGTCGGTGCGGGGGGCTCCGCCGATGAGCAGGAGCGCGTTACGCGCCGTAACTGATCGACATGCGGAGCGTCACACCGCGTGTGAGGCTGGTCGAGCCCGATCCCCCTCACCCATTTCGGGAGTGAAACCACATGGGCATGAAGGACAAGTTCCAGGACAAGTCGGAGCAGTGGCAGCAGCAGGCCAAGGAGAAGGCTCAGCGCGGGCGCGAGGAGCGCGAGGAGCAGGAGCCTCAGCGGAGTGGCCGGCCGCGTGATGAGGAGACGGAACGCCTCCAGCGGGAGGAAGAGGACCGGTTCAATCAGGACTATGACGCGTAGCCGCGCGGCGTTCGGCTATAGCCGTTGACGTGGGGTGCCCTGTTCTTTGGGGCACCCCACGTTTGCGTTTCCGCTTGAAACGGCTAACACGGCTAAGCCGTAAAGACAGCCCACTCCCTGTAAGTTCGCCTGATATAAGCATCTTTCAGGGAATGAGATGCGAACTCGGGTTTGCACTCCGAAAGTGAGACCGAAAGGCCCCGGCGACTGTCCTACCAGCCCCGGGGTATGGCCGACACTTCACGGAGCGCCGACATGTCCAAGCCTAGCCCGCTGCCGTCGCAGCCCGCTTCAACTCCCGTCGAGTACCCGCGCGCCTTGGGCGCCGTGCGTCTCAGCTACCTGACCGAAGTGACCACCTCACCGGGCAGGCAGCGCGCCTCGATCCGGCTGTGCACCGAGCAACTGGGCTTCGCGCTGATCGCCGAAGCAATCGATCTCGGAGTATCTGCACGCAAGATGTCTCCTTTCGAGAGGCCGTCCCTCTCGTCCTGGCTGCAGCGCCCGGACGAGTACGACGCCATCGCATGGTCACATGTGGACCGTGCCGTGCGATCTGTGGCACACATGGACGAGTTGATCGCTTGGGGACAGCAGCACGACCGGACGCTCGTATTCGGAGCGTCCGAGAACAGCTGGCCCCTGATGGTCACACCGCACGCGGACGGCGCCACCATCCGCCGATGTATGGACCTGGCCCACGCCGCCGAACAAGAGGTCCGCACCATCTCCAACCGGCTCGCCGACAGCCACGAGGCGCTACGTGCCGCCGGACGCTATGGCGGCGGCTTGGTCCCCTTCGGTTACCGCAAGGCACCGCACCCGTCCGGCAGTGGATGGTGCCTGGCTCCTGATCCCGAGTCCACCGCCGTCGTCCGCATGATCGTGGAAGACGTACACGCAGGGGTATCCCTGATTGCCATCGCGCGGAAACTCAACGAGTCAGGGGCACTGGTGCCTCGCGACCGACATGCCCAGCTCCAAGGACGTCCGTTGGGAGGTCGACGTCACGGACGCGACTTCGAACGCTTCCGTTGGACGTCCGGAACCCTGTCCAAAGTGCTGCGCAGTCCGTCACTGATGGGCCATCGCGTACATCAGGGCCAAACCGTTCGCGATGCCGGAGGTGCACCCGTGCTCATCGGCCCGCCGTTGCTCACGGAACACGAGTTCCAGATCCTCCAGGACGTTCTCCTGGCACGCTCGAACGGCACCCGGCGTGAGCGCCGTACAACAACAGCCCTGCTCACCGGGGTGGCGGTCTGTGCGGGATGCGATGGGCGCATGTACTTCGCCGTGCGGAAGGGTTATCCGTACGGCGACTACGCCTGCCGTGCCACCGCCCGGGGCGAGGTCTGCCCGACGCCCGCCGCCATTCGCTCCGACTGGCTCGAGGACTACGTGGTCGGTCGCTACAGCCAGACGGTCTCTGCAGGCACCGAGGTGACCCGGGAGGACCTCCTTCGCAGCCGTGTCCGCGTCATCGTCGCCAAAGGCCGCCCCGGAGGAGGGCCTGCCCGACTGACCGGGCCTGACGTCTCACGCCTGGCCTTCAGCATCGAGGAACCCATCGATGCACGGCAAACCAGCTAACCCCTCAGCGGGGCGGTCTGTGTCGATCGGACCGCCCCGCACCTGTCAGGTCTCGAAGACCACGGTCACGGGCGCGTGGTCCGACCACCGCTCCTCATGGCTGGCGGCCCGCTCCACGAACGCCTTCACCGCCCGCTTCGCAAGGCCGTCCGACGCTACGGCGAGGTCGATCCTCCAACCTGCATCATTGTCGAAGGCCCGCCCCCGATACGACCACCACGTGTACGGCCCCTCCACATCCGGATGCAGCGCCCGCACGACGTCGACGTACTCGTCGAACACGCTGGACAGCCACTCCCGTTCCTCCGGCAGGAAGCCGGAGTTCTTGGTGTTGCCGCGCCAGTTCTTGAGGTCGGCCTGCTGGTGGGCGATGTTCCAGTCGCCGCAGACCAGGACTTCACGCCCGTCGGCGGCGGCGCGCTCGCGCAGGCCCTTCAGGTAGGCGAGGAACTCGCCCATGAAGCGGACCTTCTCGTCCTGCCGCTCGGTGCCGACCTCGCCGGAGGGGAGGTAGAGGGAGGCGACGGTGACGCCGGGCAGGTCGGCCTCGACGTAGCGGCCGCTGGTGTCGAACTCGGCCGAGCCGAAGCCGACTTGGATGCGGTCTGGCTCGCGGCGGGAGTAGAGGGAGACGCCGGCGCGGCCCTTGGCGGCGGCGGGGGCGTGTACGACATGCCAGCCGTCGGGCGTGCGCACATGCTCCGGCAGCTGCTGCGGCTCGGCGCGCACCTCCTGCAGGCACAGCACGTCGGCTTCGGTCTCCGCGAGCCACTCCACGAAGCCCTTCTTCGCGGCGGCACGCAGCCCGTTCACATTCACAGAGGTCACAGTGAGCACCCGGGCACCCTACCGGCACACTGGACAGAGTCTAGATTTCCCTCGGCTCATAGATATACGATTGATAGCATGCATATACGTCGTGTCCCTTTCGACCACCCCGACGCCGTCAAGCTCGACAACGAGGTCCAGGCCGAGTACCACGAGCGCTACGGCGACGGCGGCGACGCCACCTCCCTCGCCCCGTCCGACTTCGAGCCGCCGAACGGCGTGTACTTGATCGCGTACGACGATCAGGACCGTCCCGTGGCCACTGGCGGCTGGCGCAGTCAGGACGAGAACGCCGAGGGCAACCAGGACGGGGACGCGGAGCTCAAGCGGATGTACGTCGTCGCGGACATGCGTGGGCGAGGGCTTGCGCGGCGCATGCTTGCCGCCCTGGAGGACGACGCGCGTGCGGCGGGCCGTGTGCGCATGGTTCTGGAGACCGGGCTCCAGCAGCCGGAGGCGATAGGCCTGTACACGTCCAGCGGCTATGAGCCATGCGAGAAGTTCGGCTACTACCGCTTCTACGAGTCCAGCCGCTGCTTCGCGAAGCCCCTCAGCTCCTGAGGAAGGCGAGGACCGCGAGGACCCGCCGGTGGACGTCGTCGGCCGGCGGCAGGTCCAGCTTGGTGAGGATGGAGCCGATGTGCTTGCCGACGGCCGCCTCGGACACCACCAGCGCCTTGGCGATCGCGCCGTTCGAGCGCCCCTCGGCGATCAGCGCCAGCACCTCCCGCTCGCGCGGGGTGAGCCGGGCGAGCGGATCCCGGCGCCGGCGCAGCAGTTGTCGTACGACTTCCGGGTCGACGACCGTGCCGCCGGACGCCACTTCGGCGAGCGCGTCCACGAACTCCTCGACCTGGCCCACCCGGTCCTTGAGCAGATAGCCGACGCCGGATCCGTCGCCGGAGTCGAGCAGTTCGGCCGCGTACGCTCGCTGCACGTACTGGCTGAGCACCAGCACCGGCAACCCGGGCCGCTCCTCGCGCAGTTGGACGGCCGCGTGCAGCCCCTCGTCCTGGAAGCCGGGCGGCATGCGTACGTCCGTGACGACGATGTCGGGGTCGTGTTCGGCGACCGCCGCGCGCAGGGCGTCCGCGTCACCGACGGCGGCGGCCACCTCGTGCCCGAAGCGGGTGAGCAGCCCGGTCAGCCCTTCGCGCAGCAGCACGCTGTCCTCGGCGAGGACTATGCGGAGGGTTCTCGTGCGGGGCGGCTCGGACGGCAAGGAATCTCCATGCGCAGCAGGGTGGGTCCGCCCGGCGGGCTGGACAAGGTGAGTCTGCCATCGAGGACCGACACCCGGTCGGCGAGGCCGGTGAGTCCAGTGCCATGTGACATATCGGCTCCGCCGCATCCGTCGTCCTCGATACGGAGCACCAGGCGTCCGCCGTCGTACCGCCCGTGTATCCCGGCCGTTCCCGCCCCGCTGTGCTTGGCGACGTTGGCAAGGGCCTCGCGGGCGAAGAAGTACGCGGCCGTCTCGACGGGCCGGGGCAATCGGCCGGGCAGGTCGAGGTCCAGGTCCACCGGCACCGGGCTGCGGTCGGCCGCGTCGGTGAGGGCGGCTTCGAGGCCGTAGTCGGCGAGGACTTTCGGGTGGATGCCGTGGATCAGCTCCCGCAGTTCGGCCAGGGCTCCGTCGGCGTCCGCGTGGGCCTTGGCCAGCTGGTCGGCGAGCGGGCCCGGCGGCGCGTCGAGGCGGGCGAGGCCGAGGGTCATGGTGAGGGAGACCAGGCGCTGTTGGGCTCCGTCGTGCAGATCGCGTTCGATACGGCGGCGCTCCGCCTCGAAGGCGTCCACCAACCGCACGCGGGAGCGGACCAGTTCGGTGACGCGTTCGCTGTCCTCGGCCTTCGTGGTGAGCAGCGCACGCGCCAGCTCGGCACGCGCTGCGGCGGCGCACCCGAGGGCATACGCGCCGGGCGCGAGGAGCGCCAGCCCGAGCGCGGCGATCCCGAAGACGCCGGGCCACGTCTCGACGGTCCACAGCTTGACCACCTTCGCCTCGCCGTCGACGGCGACGACCAGGGGTGCGCAGGCCATGGACAGCGGAACACCCGCCAGCAGTACGACGGCCAGCGCGTCCAGCGGCCACAGCACCAGCCCGAACAGCACGGCGTACGCCAGCTCCCGCCAGGTCGCCGCTTCCTTGAGCCGCGTCGACAGCCACGCCCGCAACCCCGGCACGGCAGGCACCCGATGCTGCCCTGCGGCCACCTGCTGCCCGGCGATCCGCAGCCGCCACCGCTCCATGCCCGCCACGGGTATACCGGCCAGCGCGGTGAGCAGCAGCACCGGCAGCCCGACGACCACGACGGACAGCGCGGCCCCGACCACCACCCCACTGACGATCACCACCAGGACGACCGCCCCGCACACCGCCCCGCTCGCCAGATAGAGACCGGCCCGCCAGGGCCACGCGGACAGCAGATACCCGCGACTGCCCAGCGCCCGCCAGATGTTTCGCATGGGGATCACCGTAGGAGCCCGGGGCATCTCCCGCGATCGGGCTGCACGGAGAGTCGGAGGTATGCCTAGCCCTACCCAAAGTCTCGGTCCTGCCGCACTGCTTCGGACGGCGGTCGGGCGGTTTCGTGGACGCCATGAAGCCGCTTCGCCGCTTCGTGGAGACCACGAAGCCGAACGACTATGACTGCGGGGAGAGATGAGACCCAACGCGATCGAATTGCGGGACATCAGCAGGCAGTACGGTGGCGGCGACGGCGGGGTGACGGCGCTGGACCGGGTCTCGCTGGCGTTCCCGCCGGGCACCTTCACCGCCGTCATGGGCCCGTCGGGGTCGGGCAAGTCGACTCTGTTGCAGTGCGCGGCCGGGCTCGACCGGCCCACGTCCGGCTCGGTCAGGATCGGCGACACGGAGCTGACCGGGCTGAGCGAGCGCAGGCTGACCTTGCTGCGGCGGCAGCGGATCGGCTTCGTGTTCCAGTCGTTCAACCTGCTGCCGTCCCTCACCGCCGAGCAGAACATCGCCCTGCCCCTGCGCCTGGCCGGACGGCGCGTGGCCAGGGCCGCCGTGCGCGAGGCGCTCCACCGGGTCGGCCTCGGCGACCGGGCCCGGCATCGGCCCTCGGAGCTGTCCGGCGGGCAGCAGCAACGCGTCGCCATCGCCCGCGCCCTGATCACCCGCCCCGAGGTCCTCTTCGGCGACGAGCCGACGGGCGCGCTGGACACGCGGACCGGGCGTGAGGTGCTGGATCTGCTGCGCGGCCTGGTCGACGCCGAGGGCCGCACGGTGGTGATGGTGACCCACGATCCGGTGGCCGCGTCGTATGCGGACCGGGTGGTCTTCCTGGTGGACGGGCGTGTGCACGGGGAGCTGTGCGGGGCCTCGAAGGGGAAGATCGCCGCGCACATGACGGAGCTGGAGGCCCTGCCGTGCTGACCACCACCCTGCACGCGCTGCGCACCCGCTGGACCACCTTCGCCGGCAGCTTCGTCGCGCTCTCGCTCGGCGTCGCGCTGATGACGGTCATGGGGCTGACCCTGGCCTCCTCCCTGAACGCGCCCGGGCAACCGCCGGAACGGTTCGCCGCGGCCCCCGTCGTGGTGCAGGGCCAGGACACCCTGCGCGTCGGCGACCGCACCCAGACGCTGGCGCAGCCACGCCCGGTCCCGGCGCGGACGATCGCCGCACTGCGCACCCTCGGCAAGGTCACCGAGGACCGCGCCTTCGCCGTACGAGCGGAACGCGCGCCCGGCGGTCTGGTGGGTCACCCGTGGTCGACGGCCGCCTTCGCCCCGTACGAACTGAGCGCGGGCCGTGCGCCCAGAGCAGCGGACGAGGTGGTGGCGACGGGCGACTGGGCCGCCGTAGGGCAGAAGTTGCGCACGGACCGTGGGACGGTGCGGGTGGTCGGGACGGTGCGGGTGGCCGGGGCGGTGCGGGTGGTCGGGCAGGCGCGGGCACGCGGATTCGGCTTCGGCTTCGGCTTCGGCTTCGAGGACGCGTTGTTCTACCCGGACGCTCGGGCCGCCGCGCTGTCGCCGCCGGTCACGCGACTCGTCGTGGACGCGAAGGCGTCGGAGGTACGACGGCTGGTGGCTCCCGGCGTGCGCGTCCTCACCGGGGACGAACGGCGGCTGGCGGACGCCGATCCCGACCGTGACGCCGAGGCGCTCACCGCGCTGAACGCCCTGTTCGGCACGGCGGGCGGCGTCACCGCGTTCGTGTCGGTGTTCGTCGTGGCGTCCACGTTCGCCTTCGCGGTGGCCCAGCGGCGCCGCGAGTTCGGGCTCCTGCGCATGGTGGGGGCCACGCCGGGCCGGCTGCGCCGCATGGTCCTCGCGGAGGCGCTGACGGTCGGCGCGCTCGCGTCGGCGGCGGGCTGCGCGCTGGGGGCATACGGCGCCCCGCACCTCGCCGACCTGGTCGTCGAGGGCGGCCTCGCACCGGCCTGGTTCGCGATCGGCGACCACAGCTGGCCGTACCAACTGGCCTTCTGGACGGGCCTGTTGGCCGCCCTGTGCGGGTCGGTCGCCGCGTCCTGGCGGGCCGGGCGAACCGGTCCGACGCAGGCGCTGCGGGAGGCGGCGGTGGACAGCGGGGCGAGCGGAATGCGGCCATGGGGACGTCTCCTGTGCGGGACAGCCCTGCTGATCACGGCCGCCGTGACCCTGGTCCTGGCGCTGCTGACCGAGCCGGGCGACCTGCTGCACCGCAAGACGTACATCAGCCGCCCGATGCTCCTGATCACCGCGGTCGCCCTGCTCTCCCCGGTGCTGGTGGGCCCGCTGACCCGGCTGATCGTCCGCCTGCCCGGCGCGATCGGCCTGCTGGTCCGGGAGAACGCCGCGACCGGCGTCGGACGCACGGCCGCCGTGGCCGCCCCGGTTCTGGTCACGGTCGCTCTCACGGGCTCCCTGCTGGGCGCCACGGCGACCTTGAACGAGGCACGGGCGACCGAGGCAAGGGAGCGCACCACCGCGGACTTCGTGGTGACGTCGGCGGGGGCGCCACTGGACGCGGCGACCGTGCGGCGGCTTCGGGAGGTGCCCGGGGCCGAGGTGTCCCCGGTCGCGTCGAGCGCGGTGTACGTCCTCGAGGACGGCGTCGCCCTCATCAAGTCCGAGGCCCACGCGGTCGATCCACACCGACTCGCCGCCACCGCACGCCTGCCACTCACCGACGGCCGCGTCACCGACCTCGACGACGACTCGATCATCGTCAACGAGGAGTGGTCCCAGCACCGAGTCGGCGAACACGTACCGGTCTGGCTCGGCGACGGCACCCGACGGTCCCTGCGGATCGCCGGGGTAATGCCGGTGGGGACCGGGGACAACGGGGTCTACGTCACGGCGGCGAACGCGCCGGGGGCGGTGGTGGAACGGGTGGATGTGCGGGTGCGGGAGGGGGCGGACAGGGCGGGTGTGGCGGGGGCGTTGCGGGAGGCAGTGGGGTTGCGGGAGACGGTGGGATTGCCGGAGGCAGTGGGCGGCCGAAGGCACGCGGCGCACGCCGACGTCGTCACCTCCGACGACTGGCTCCGGACGGCCTTCCCCACGACCGGCCTCGCCGACACCGACCGAACCACCCGTCTCGGCATCCTGCTCGTCCTCGGCATCGCCCTCCTCTACACCGGCATCTCCCTCGCCAACACCCAGATCATGGCGGCCTCCGACCGCGCACGAGAGCTGACAGCACTACGCCTGGCCGGCGCCACCCGCACCCAGGTGCTGCGCCTGGTCGCCGCCGAGGCCCTGACGGTCGTAGCGATCGGCGCTCTCCTGGGCCTCCTGGTGACCACCCTCAACCTGCTCGGCATGTGGAGCGCCCTCACCCTGCAGTCCGTCTGGTCGCCGATCCGACTCCCCTGGGCAGAACTCGGCACGGCAACGGGCGCCTGCGCCCTGCTGGCTGTGGCATCCGCGGTACTCCCGACGGCGGTCGCACTGCGCCCCCGCTCAAGACGAATACGTCACTGATTCCGGATCAGTTCTCTACCCTGTCCTTCATGCACTCGACAATCAGGGGGGCGCTCAGCGTCTCGGGTGTTCTCGCCGTGCTGGCCGCTCTCTCGAGCGGCTGCAGCAATGGCGGCGCACAGACTGACTCCGCCGACAAGCCCAATGCCAAGCCACACCGCGGCCTTGGCAACATCCTCGTCGGGGGTCAGCCCGTCACAGGTTCGAAGGCCACTGGCAACAAGAAGGTGCCCTACCAGCGCACTTACACCGACGGCGCGCTCTACGCGCCGGTCACCGGCTATCGGTCGATGGGGTACGGCAGCGCGGGACTGGAGGCCGTGTACGGCGATGTCCTGGCCGGCACCGCGTCCGGTACCGCATCGGGCGACGTCGTGACGACCATCGATCCCAAGGCCCAGAAGGCCGCATTCGACGCGCTGGGTGACCGACAGGGCGCCGCGGTGGCGCTCGACGCCGAGTCCGGGAAGCTTCTCACGGTGGTCAGCACGCCCTCGTACGACCCGGCGACGTTCAGCGGACATCGGCCGGCGGACGAGAAGGCGTGGAAGGCGGCCAACGCCGACGAGCGCTCCCCCATGCGCAACCGGGCTCTGCGCCAGGCAAGCGCCCCGGGCGGGACCTTCAGCATCGTCGTCGCGGCCGCCGCGCTGGAGGCAGGGCTGTACAAGACGGTGGACGACAGGACCAACAGCCCCCTCCCCTACGTACTCCCCCTGACGACGACCTCTGTGACCGGCGCGTCCCCCCAGTGCAAGGACGCTTCGATCAGGCAGGCGCTGCGCCACTCCTGCGACAACGTCTTCGCCAAGATCGCCGCCGACCTCGGTGCGGCCAGGCTCCGGTCGACGGCGGAGAGGTTCGGCTTCAACGACGACAGCCTGGCCGTGCCCGTGAAGGTCTCCAAGAGCAGCTATCCCCAAGGGGACGTGTCAGCCCCTGAAGCAGCGCTCACGGGCATCGGACAGGGCACGCTCACGGCGACTCCGCTGGAGATGGCGAGGGTCGCGGCAGTGATCGCCAATGGGGGACGGCTGGTAGCCCCCCAGATGGTGGAGCGGGTGGAGAAAGCCGACGGCAGCACTGAGAAACCCAAGACCTCGGGCGGCCAGGTCGAACAAGTCGTCTCCCGCGATACAGCCGATGCACTCCGGTCGGCGCTCAGGACCGCGGCCAGCGACGTGCTGTCCCAGGGCTCGGAGGGGACGGAGTCCGGCATCGGCGGAAAAACAGGACAGGTCACGGAGACTCAGAACTCTGCCACCTCGTGGTTCACCGCGTACGCAGACGGGGCAAACGGACGGCGGATCGCTGTGGCTGCCTGCGTCGAGGGCCCTCCCCCCTCCGGAGAAGGAGAGAAGGGCACCGAGCAGGCGGTTGCGGTAGTCGAAGAGATTTTGGCGAGTATGTCCTGACTACGGGGAGTCTCCGCCCTACGAAGCCTGCACGCGTTCCCGAGCCAGGACTCGGGAAGCCGCAGTTCGCCACTGAACGGGGATATTGGCCCCCTCGATCGCAGCCCGGCCCCATGACCTGCTGCACCACGCTGATCGGCGACTACTACAGCGGCCGGGTACGGGACCGCTACCTCGCCCTCCAGACCATGTGCGCCTCCGCCTCCGCGACCGCGTTCTTTGTCATCGGCGGTGCCGCGGGGTCGGCCGGCTGGCGGACCCCGTTCTGGATCTACGCCGTCAGCCTGCTCATCGCCCCGCTCATGGCCATCGGGCTGCCGAAGCCGACCACGGCCACCGGTGCCGCCGCCGAGGACGGGGATGGAGACGGGGAGAGCACGGACACCGCGGTCGCCCCGAAGCGCCCCTTCCCCTTCCGGCAGTTGGCCGGGATCTGCGGACTCACCGTGTTCGGGGCCCTCGTCTTCTACACCGTCCCGGTGGAGATGTCCTACCTGCTGGACGACCTCGGCGTGACGGCGACCAGCGTGATCGGGCTGGCCACAGCCATCGCCAGCGCCGCCACCGTGGCCGGCGCGATCACCTTCGCCAAGCTGCGCGGGGCCCCGGGGCCCCGGCTGCCACTCGTCTTCGCCCTGTGCTCGGCCGGGTTCGCGGTGATGTGGCTCGCGGACAGCGCGCCGCTGCTGATCGTCGGCGCCGTACTCAACTGCCTCGGCACCGGTCTTCTGCTGCCTTCCCTGCTCACCATCGCCATGTCCAAGCTGGACTTCGCCGACCGCGGCCGTGGCACCGGCCTGTGGACCGCGTCCTTCTTCATCGGCCAGTTCATCTGCCCGCTGGTACTGATCACGGCCGAGTCCGCCCTCGGCACCCTGGCCGCCGCCGTCGGCCTGCTCGGCCTGACCTCGGCCGCCGTCGCGGCAGCCCTCTTCCTGACCGCCCGGCGCAGGACCGCGGCCGTCGCACCGTTGCCCCAGTAGCAGGAGTAGCAGGAAGCCGCCCGCGACGCCTTCACCCCGAACAGGCTCGACCAAGCCCGGAAAACGACGAAGATCCCGACCGATCATGAAGATCAGCGGGATCTCGTCAACTACTCCCGAGCGAACTCAAGAACAGTCGTGCGGTGGACCTGAGGGGATTCGAACCCCTGGCCCCCTCGATGCGAACGAGGTGCGCTACCGGACTGCGCCACAGGCCCTTGCAACGAGTGAAACCTTAGCACCCCGATCCGGATGCTTGGAAATCCGTTCCTTGGCCGGTCGAAGGAGGGGGACAGGGCTGGTGGGGCGGGTGGGAGGTGGTGACGTCGGGCGGCGGCGCGTGGGCTACTCGTTCGCCGCGCGCGGCCGGTCCCCGTCCTCGTACTGGTCGAACAGCGGCGTGCGCCCCCGCTCCCGTGCCCGGCGGGCGGATGCGGCGCGGCGGGCGTCGCTGCGGCCGCCTTCTTCTTCCTTGCCGTCCGTGTGGGCGCCCGTCTCGTCGTGGTCGGCGGCCTCGCGTACGGCGGCGGAGTCGGCGCTGTTGCCACGCTCCCGCGTGCCGGCTCCCGCCTCGCCGTCCCGGGCGACCGAGCTGGAGCGTGCCGAGCTCCATGCGTCCGGTGCGCCGAGGTCCACGCCGGCGGTGGCTCGCGGAGCGACCGGCGCTGTCACATAGGTAGGCAGCGGCACCGGTACCGGGTCCCAGCTGTCGCCCTGGCCCGGCCGCCGTTGCCGCTCGCGCTGCTGGTCGACCCACTCGGCGTGGTCGGTCTGCTCGACGAGGGCGCGGCGGTCGGCGGCGAGAGCCGAGAGGCCGGCGTCCTGCTCCGGCTTGGGCCTTTCGTCGTGCTCGTCGGTTCCCGTGCCCGCGCCGGCTTCGGCGGAGGTACGCCGACGCGGCTGGCGGCTGCGCTCGCGCAGTCGCTGCGCCGCGGCCTCGGCCCGGCGCCGGTCCATCTGGTAGGCGAAGCGGCGGCGTTCCTGGGCGCGGAGATACACGATGTACGCGCTGAGCATCACGGCGGGCACGCCGGGCGCCCAGAGGAACGCGAGCCCGCCGACCGCGGCGACGATCGCACCGAGGGTGAAGGCGAGGAAGAGGACCACCGTGGTGCGCCGGCGGCGCGCGAGGACCTTCGAGCGCCGAGCCCGTGCTTCGGCCGCCTCCGCGTCGGGGGTGCGCCGGGCGGCCGGAATCCGCTTGCGCGGCGGCGCGGCGGCGGGGTCGGGCGCGGGCTTGGCTTCGGGCGCGGATGCGTGGGTGGATTTGGGCTCCGGCGCGGGCGCCTGCTCGCGCGCCGGTTCCGAGCGCCCTTGGGCCGGTGCCTGAACCGCCGCGCGCGCCTGTGGGCGGCTCGGTGGCATGGCGAAGGCCCGGACGTCCACCGAATCGGTGACCGTGCCCGGGTCGTCGGCGCTGGGCTCCCCCTCGTCGGCGGAGCGCGCCCGCAGGTCCTTGGCGTATCGGCGCTCCATCGCCGCCCGTCCGGACAGCAGCCGGATGGCGGTGCTGAAGCGTTCCGTCGGACGGGCCTCGTTCAGCTCGTCCTGCCTACGGAGCCACATCGGCACCAAGTAGGCGGCCCAGGCCCCGACAATGACTGCGTAGATGAGGCCGCTGCTGCTCACGCCTCACACGGTAGAGGGGTTTGCGTGAGGCCATCTGCCAATTGAGCCGGTGTGTCGCACGATCTGGCTGATATTTCGAACTTTTTTTGTGACCGATGCGATCAGCAGGCCGCTGAGGGTGCGAATTTATTGCCTTGAGCCGGTCATCGGGCGAACAATTTCGAACACTTATTCAATTTCCGGGCTAGGCGGGATTCCCCTGGGTGTTCTGCGGGTTCGTACGCGGCGCTTTCTGCGAGCGCGACCGGCGCCAGCGGCTCAGCAGCCCTTCGGGCACCTCTTCCGCAGTGAGCGCGAAGACGAGGTGGTCGCGCCAGGCTCCGTCGATGTGGAGATAACGCGGACGCAGGCCCTCCTCGCGGAATCCGAGTTTCTCCACGACCCGGCGGCTGGGCCCGTTCTCGGGGCGAATGCAGACCTCGATGCGGTGCAGACCAACGGTCCGGAAACAGTGGTCCACGACAAGCGCCACAGCCGTCGGCATCACCCCGCGTCCTGCCACGTCCTCGTCCACCCAGTAGCCGATGTGCCCCGAGCACATCGAACCCCAGGTGATCCCGGCGACCGTCAACTGCCCCACCAGCCGCCCCTGGTACTCGATCACGAACGGCAGCATCCGGCCCGCGTTCGCCTCGGACCGCAGATGGCGCACCATCTGGCGGTAGGTCGGCCGGTGCGCGATCGGCCCGGTCGGCGTGGGCGGCGGAATCGTCGCCTCCCAGGGCCGCAGCCAGTCGCGGTTGCGCCGGTTGACCTCACGCCAGGCGCGCTGGTCGCGCAGCTTTATCGGCCGGAGGACGACATCGCCGTCCACCAGCACGGCCGGCCAGGATGGGCTGTTCAGCTCGCACCCCCACTACCGGCGCCGGGTCTGGGGTGGTCCCCGCCGCGGATCTGGTCGACGGCGTGCGCCAACAGCGGCTGCAGGACGGCCAGTCCGTCCCTCACCCCGCCGCTGGACCCGGGCAGGTTCACGATCAGCGTCCGCCCCGCCACCCCGGCCAGACCGCGGGAGAGCGCCGCCGTCGGCACCTTCTCCCGTCCGAACGCGCGGATGGCCTCCGCGATGCCCGGCACCTCGTGGTCGATCACCCTGCGGGTCGCCTCGGGTGTGCGGTCGGTGGGCGAGATGCCGGTGCCGCCGGTGGTGACGATGGCGTCATAGCCGGCCTCGACGCCCGCGCGCAGGGCGGCCTCCACGGGGTCGCCGTCGGGGACGACCTGCGGGCCGTCGACCGCGAAGCCGAAGCCCTTGAGGCCCTCGGCGATCAATGGACCGCCCTTGTCCTCGTAGACCCCGGCGGCCGCCCTGTTGGAGGCGGTGACCACAAGAGCGCGATACGTCATGCCCGGCTCCAGTCGCCCGACTTGCCGCCCGTCTTCTCCTCCACCCGTACGTCCGTGATGACCGCTCCCTTGTCGACCGCCTTGACCATGTCGATCACGGTGAGCGCGGCGACGGAGACCGCGGTGAGCGCCTCCATCTCGACGCCCGTGCGGTCCGTCGTCTTCACGGTGGCCAGGATCTCCACGGCGTCGTCCGCGACCGACAGATCCAGTTTCACACCCGACACCGACAACGGATGGCACAGCGGGATCAGATCCGGCGTGCGCTTGGCGCCCATGATGCCCGCGATCCGCGCGGTGGCCAGGGCGTCCCCCTTGGGAACCCCCTCGCCGCGCAGCAGCTCGACCACGCGGGGTGAGACGAGGACACGGCCGCTGGCACGGGCGGTGCGCGCGGTCACGTCCTTCCCGGATACGTCGACCATGCGCGCGGCGCCCGCGTCGTCAATGTGCGTCAGTCGGTCCTGCACAGAGGGTCCGGGGGTCTCCCCCCGGGAAGGCACAGTCATGGCGTGTGGCGCTCCCGGTCCGGGCCCGCCGCAGTACGGCGCCGGGCCAGTTGTGCGCGACACGGTACCCCCAACCTGGGGCGCTCAGCGGAGCAGGACCACCTCGACCTCGGCGCCGGGCTCGACGGACTCCACGTCCTCGGGGACCACGATCAGCGCGTCCGCGTGTGCGAGGGCCGCGACCAGGTGGGATCCGGCCCCGCCGACGGGGGTCACCTCGCCGTCGGCGTACGTCCCGCGCAGGAACTGTCTGCGCCCCTTCGGCGAGGTCAGCGCCTCGTCCGCGGTGAGCGTGGCCCGGGTGGTGGGCCGGTGGACGTCGTCGAGGCCCATGAGGGTGCGGATCGCGGGGCGGACGAACAGCTCGAAGGAGACGTACGACGACACCGGGTTGCCGGGGAGTGCCAGCAGCGGTGTGTGGTCGGGGCCGATGGAGCCGAAGCCCTGGGGCTTGCCGGGCTGCATGGCGAGCTTGCGGAAGTCGATACCGCTGCCCGCCTCGTCCTCGTCCCCGACGTGCGACAGCGCCTCCTTGACGACGTCGTACGCGCCGACGCTCACCCCGCCCGTGGTGACCATGAGGTCGGCGCGGACGAGCTGGTCCTCGATGGTGGACCGGAGCGTCTCGGCGTCGTCCGCGACGGCGCCCACCCGGTAGGCGATGGCGCCGGCGTCGCGGGCGCAGGCGGTGAGGGCGAAGCTGTTGGAGTCGTAGATCTGGCCGCTGCCGAGCTCCTGGTCGGGCTGGACGAGTTCGCTGCCGGTGGACAGGACGACGACGCGCGGGCGCGGGCGCACGCGTACCGAGCCGCGTCCGATGGCGGCGAGCAGCGCGATCTGCGGTGGGCCGAGGACGGTGCCGGCTTCCAGGGCGCGGTCGCCGGCCTTCACATCGCTGCCCATCGCGCGTACGTGCGCGCGTGCCTCGGCCGGCCGGTACACCTGCACCTGCCCGTCGGCGCCCGCGGGGGCCAGGCTGCGTGCGCGCATCCCCGTCACCGGGCCCTCGCCGAGGCCTCCGTCGGTCCACTCCACGGGGACGACGGTCTCCGCGCCGGGCGGCAGCGGGGCGCCGGTCATGATGCGGGCGGCCTGGCCGGGCCCCACCTGGAGCAGCTCGGCCTGGCCCGCCGCGACATCCCCGACGACCTCCAGGACCGCCGGGAACTCCTCGCTCGCGCCCGCGACATCCGCGACCCGCACCGCGTACCCGTCCATGGAGCTGTTGTCGAACGGCGGCAGGGACACCGGCACCGTGACGTCCTCGACCAGGACACAGCCCTGGGCATCGAGGAGTTGCAGCTCGATGGGTTCCAGGGGGCGGACGGTGGCGAGGATGTCCTCCAAGTGCTCGTCCACCGACCAGAGGTGGTCCTGACCGGCGGTGCGGGGCGCGGCGCTCAACGTTGCTACATCTCCTCGGCTACGTAACTGCGAAGCCAGGTCCGGAAGTCCGGGCCCAGGTCTTCACGTTCGCACGCGAGTCTGACAATGGCACGCAGATAGTCACCGCGGTCGCCGGTGTCATAGCGGCGGCCCTTGAAGACGACGCCGTGCACCGGGCCGCCGACCTTCTCGTCCTGCGAGAGCTGCTGGAGGGCGTCGGTGAGCTGGATCTCGCCGCCGCGACCGGGCTCGGTCTTGCGCAGTATGTCGAAGACGTGCGGGTCGAGGACGTAGCGGCCGATGATGGCGTAGTTGGACGGAGCGTCGGCCGCGGCCGGCTTCTCGACCAGGTCCGACACCTTGACGACGTCGCTGTCCTCGGTGGTCTCCACGGCCGCGCAGCCGTAGAGGTGGATCTGCTCGGGCGCGACCTCCATGAGCGCGATGACGCTGCCGCCGTGCTGCTCCTGCACCTCGACCATCCGCTTGAGCAGCGGGTCGCGCGGGTCGATCAGGTCGTCGCCGAGGAGGACGGCGAAGGGCTCCTGGCCCACGTGCGGGGCCGCGCAGAGCACGGCGTGGCCGAGGCCCTTGGGGTCGCCCTGGCGCACGTAGTGCATGGTGGCGAGGTCGCTGGACTCCTGCACCTTGGCGAGCCGGCCGGCGTCGCCCTTCTTCTGAAGGGCCGATTCCAGCTCGTAGTTGCGGTCGAAGTGGTCCTCGAGGGGGCGCTTGTTGCGGCCCGTGATCATGAGGACGTCATCGAGGCCCGCGGAGGCGGCCTCCTCGACCACGTACTGGATCGCCGGCTTGTCGACGACCGGCAGCATCTCCTTGGGAGTGGCTTTGGTGGCCGGCAGGAACCGGGTTCCGAGGCCCGCTGCGGGAATGACAGCCTTGCTGATCCTTGGGTGCGACTGAGTCATGCCCGCAACCTTATCCGGTGCCTTTGTGGAGAATCTGTGGCTCCGGTTAATTGGCTCTCATATGAGCGCAATAGAAGGGTACGGGTGCGACCTTTGAGTCACATCGGACGTCCGGCTGAGCCTGACAAGCGAATGTTGCGGCGAGGGTTCATCTCGGTGAGAAGCAGGTTGACCGCGGATGACCTGCGGGAAGCCGCCGAGGCTCTGGGCGAGCGCGCGCTCGAGCTGCCCGAGTTGGCACAGGCCCGCACAGTGGCGGCGTACGTCTCCGTCGGGAGCGAACCCGGAACGCTCGCGCTGCTGGACGCGCTGCGCGCGCGGGGCGTACGTGTGCTGCTCCCGGCGCTCCTGCCGGACAACGACCTGGACTGGGGCGCGTATTCCGGAGCGGACTCCCTCGCGCGCGTCCAACACGGCGGCAGAATGGCCCTCTTCGAACCCACCGGGGAACGGCTGGGCCCGGACGCGGTGACCGGCGCCGACGTCGTCCTGCTGCCCGGCCTGGCCGTTGACGCGCGCGGCATGCGGCTGGGGCGCGGCGGGGGATCGTACGACCGGGTCCTCGCCCGCCTGGAGAGCGCGGGCGCGCATCCGGCGCTGGTGGTGCTCCTGTACGACTCGGAGGTAGTCGAGCGGGTGCCCGCGGAGGCTCACGACCGGCCGGTGCACGCGGTGGTGACGCCGTCGGGCGTACGTCGCTTCAGTCGGCCGTGAACAGGACGCCCATGAACAGGAAATGCCCCTCCACGCGCGCGTGGAGGGGCATTTCAGTGCCTCAGGGCTTCAGCACCAGCGTGTCACTGGTGTTCTCCTCGACCGCCTTGTCCGAGAAGGACCAGTCCAGCAGTTCGCCCTTGGCCCATTTGTTCGTCTGGTCGGTGTAGTGGGAGCTGTAGGCATGCCCTGACGCGCCGGTGAGGTTGATCCACTTCGACTTGTCGAGGTCGCCGAGGTTGACCACCATGCGCATCGACGGCACCCAGATGACGCCGTAACCGCCGGCGGCGTTCCAGCCGGTCGCGTTGACCGTCGCCTCGCCGCCGCTGAGCCTCCAGGGGCCGCGGTTGAGGGCGTACTGCAGGAAGCCGGGGCCTTCGGTGCCCAGGGTCTGGTTCTTCAGGAACAGGCGGTGCAGCCGGCCCCAGTTCCAGGTGTCGATGTCCTTTCCGAGCTTGGCGGTCAGCTCCCAGCGGGCGTCGATCATGGCGCGCTCGAACAGCTTGTCGCGGTTGTCGGCGGCCGGGCGGGTGCCCGAGCGGGGCGTCTTCCACCAGTCGCTGTCCGGGTCGTCCATGAGGCTCCGAACGACCTCGAACCAGCGGTCACCGCCATCCGGCTGCGCCTGGTCGGCTTCGCGCTGGCCGCACTCGCGCACCTTCTCGGTCTCGTCCGCGGGGCCGGTGGTGTTGACCGGGTCGACCCACAGGCACTGGCCCTCGACGCGCAGTTCCTTGGGCAGCTTGTTGCCGAAGGCGAGCTTGAGGATGTTGCGCCAGACCGCGTTGAAGTAGGCGGCCGCCGCCGAGTCGGCGTCCTGGGTGTAGTCCCAGCCCTCGAGGAGCTTCTGGGCCTCGCGGACGTCCTTGTCGGCGATGTCGATCTTCAGCAGTTGGGGCACGAGCAGCTTGGCGATCTCACTGCTGTTGTCGAGCTGCATCTGGCGCATGTCGTCGGTGGAGATCTTGCCGCCGTCGTCGATCTTCGACTGGATCAGGTCGGTGATCCGCTGGCTGCGGGCGCCGTAACCCCAGTCCGTGGTCAGCGTGTAGGGGTAGTCCTGATCGACGACGGCCTGGTTGGCGGTGACGATGTAGCCACGCTTCGGGTTGAGCTCGAAGGGCAGTTCGTCCTGGTCGACGTAGCCGGTCCATTCGTACTTGGAGTCCCAGCCCGGCGCCGGGAGCCTGCCGTCGTCGTCCTTGTCGCGCGCGGGGATCTTTCCGGGCAGCGTGTAGCCGATGTTGCCCTGGGTGTCGGCGTAGACCAGGTTCTGCGAGGGCACCTCGAACAGCGCGGCCGCCTCGCGGAAGTCGTTCCAGTCGGCAGCCTTGTCCATGGCGAAGACGGCGTCCATGGTGGTGCCCGCGTCCAGGGCGGTCCAGCGCAGTGCGATGCCGTAGCCGTCCCCGCGGTCGGGGGCCGCGGCGTCGACGGTGGCCTTCTTGCCGACCTTCACCAGCTCGTCGTCGCGGTCGGACAGCAGCGGCATCCCTGGCAAGGTCTCTCCGCCCTTGATCTTCTCGTCCTGGGTCTCCCGGACGATGATCTTCTTCGATGCGCCGCCGACGACCTTGATGGTCTCCTCACGCGAGGAGAACGGCTTGACCGTGCCGTCGAACAGGTAGCCGTTGCCAGTGAGTTTCTGCAGGTAGAGGTCGGTGACGTCGACGCCGGAGTTGGTCATGCCCCAGGAGATGTTCTGGTTGTGGCCGATGACGACGCCGGGCATGCCCGCGAAGGTGTAGCCGCTGACGTCGTACTGGCACTTGCTGGAGACGGTGCGGCAGTGCAGGCCCATCTGGTACCAGACGGACGGCAGCGAGGCCGACAGGTGCGGGTCGTTGGCCAGCAGCGGCTTGCCGGTGATGGTGTGCTCGCCGGAGACGGCCCAGGCGTTGGAGCCGATGCCGTTGCCGTTCACGCCGACGGCCGTGGGGAGGTCGTCGAGGACGTCGTAGAGGCCCGTCAGCTGGGTCTGGAGGGCCGAGGAGGCCGTGCCCGAGGAGGACTGGCCCGTCGTGCCGCCCGTGGACGTTCCCGACGCGCCGCTCGCGCTGTCGCTCTGCTCGAAGGTCGCCGTGAGGTCGTCGTACTGACCGTCCTGGACGATCGGCTTGTTCCGGCCGTACGGGTAGGCCGGGTACAGGTCGTCGATCTGCTTGGGGCCCAGGCGGCTGGTCATCAGGGCGCGGTCGATCTCGTCCTGCATGTTGCCGCGCAGGTCCCAGGCCATCGCCTTCAGCCAGGCCACCGAGTCGACCGGGGTCCACTTCTCGGGCTTGTAGTCGTTGCTGAACCCGAGAGCCGCGTACTCCAGGGAGATTTCCTCGCCTTCCTTGCCCTCCAGGTAGGCGTTGACTCCCTTGGCGTACGCCTGGAGGTACTTCTTCGTGGCGGGCGACAGCTTGGTGTCGTACTCCTCCTTCGCCACGCGGTCCCAGCCCAGGGTGCGCAGGAACTCGTCGTTGTCGACCTGGCCCTTGCCGAACATCTCCGACAGGCGGCCGGAGGTCATGTGCCGGCGCACGTCCATCTCGTAGAACCGGTCCTGCGCCTGGACGTAGCCCTGCGCCATGAACAGGTCCTCGTCAGAGGAGGCGTAGACCTGCGGGATGCCATTGCCGTCACGCTTGACGTCGACCGGTGCCGACAGGCCGTCGAGCGAGATGGAACCCTTGGTCTGCGGGAAGGAGGCACGGACGGTGCTGATGGACCAGTAGCCCCCGTAGGCAACACCTCCGACGAGGGCCAGCACGAGGACGAGGACGATCAGACGGCCTCTGCGCCCCTTCTTCCTCCGAGACTTGCCGGGCTGCTGACCCGATGAGGCGGTGGTATTGGGGGGCATCGCTGTCCTTGCTGTCCTTACGCGAGCGGCAGGGCCGGCTGTCCTTTTGAATGAGCGCTGGAGCAACCATAGGCGCAGGGCCCGGCGCCCCTTGACGCGGAGTGGGGAACCGGGACGGACGGGCGTTCGATCTCACCCCCGGAACGTCAAGAAATCGTCAAGAGTTAGGTAAGGTAACGAAGTACTTGGGCGCGAAGCACCATGCCTTCGTGTCAGATGTACATGAGCCCACGCCCACGCGCGCGTGCCGTGCGTGAGCAAGGAAAGGGAACGGCCGCTGACAGTCCACGATCTCAACGAACTTCTGCTCGTCTGCTCGCTCGTCCTGCTCGTCGCCGTCGCAGCGGTCCGGATCTCCTCGCGCAGCGGGCTCCCCGGCCTGCTCGTCTACCTGGGCATCGGCGTCCTCATGGGCCAGGACGGCATCGGCGACATCCACTTCAACGATGCCGAGCTGACGCAGGTGATCGGCTATGCGGCGCTGGTCGTGATCCTCGCCGAGGGCGGTCTCGGCACGAAGTGGAAAGAGATCAAGCCCGCGCTGCCGGCCGCCACCATGCTGGCGCTCGTCGGGGTCGCGGTCAGCGTCGGGATCACGGCGACGGCCGCGCACCATCTCATCGGGCTGGAGTGGCGTCAGGCACTGATCGTCGGCGCGATCGTGTCGTCGACGGACGCGGCGGCCGTCTTCTCGGTGCTGCGGAAAATCCCCCTCCCCGCGCGCGTGACGGGCACGCTGGAGGCCGAGTCCGGCTTCAACGACGCCCCCGTGGTCATCCTGGTGCTCGCCTTCTCCACGGCGGGACCGATCGAGCACTGGTATGTGCTGGTGGGCGAGATACTCCTGGAGCTGGCCATCGGCGCCGCCATCGGTCTCGCGGTGGGCTGGCTGGGCTCCTGGGGGCTCAGGCATGTGGCGCTGCCCGCCTCCGGCCTCTACCCGATCGCCGTCATCGCCATCGCCGTCACGGCGTACGCGGCGGGCGCCATGGTCCACGGCAGCGGCTTCCTCGGTGTGTATCTCGCCTCGATGGTCATGGGCAACGCGAAGCTGCCGCACTGGCCCGCCACGCGCGGTTTCGCCGACGGGCTCGGCTGGATCGCGCAGATCGGCATGTTCGTCCTGCTCGGCCTGCTGGTCACCCCGCACGAGCTGGGCGACGACATCGTGCCCGCGCTGGTCATCGGACTGGTGCTGACCATGGTGGCGCGTCCGCTGAGCGTGGTGCTGTGCCTGGTGCCGTTCCGGGTGCCATGGACGGAGCAGACACTGATGTCCTGGGCCGGGCTGCGCGGCGCCGTGCCCATCATCCTGGCGACAATCCCCATGGTGGAGGGCGTCGAAGCCAGCCGCCGCATCTTCAACATCGTCTTCGTCCTGGTCGTCGTCTACACCCTGATCCAGGGGCCGACGCTGCCGTGGCTGGCCCGCAAGCTGCATCTGGGCGATGAGACCGAGGCCGCCGACCTCGGCATCGAGTCGGCGCCGCTGGAGCGGCTGCGCGGGCATCTGCTGTCCCTGTCGATCCCCGAGGGGTCGAAGATGCACGGCGTGGAGATCAACGAACTGCGGCTGCCGGCCGGGGCCGCCGTCACGCTTGTCGTACGCGACGGGAAATCGTTCGTACCACTGCCGACGACCGTGCTGCGACGCGGGGACGAACTGCTCGTGGTCGCCACCGACCCCGTCCGGGACGCGGCGGAGCGGCGGCTGCGGGCGGTGGGGCACGGCGGCAAGCTGGCCGGATGGCTGGGGACCAACGGCGACAACAATCACAGGTGAACGCCACTATGGTGCTCACTTTCACAGGTGCGCCACTCACTGATCCCTGTACGATGAAGGCGCACTTTGATCGAACCAACTCTGTCTGACGCAGAGCTGGCGCGACCGTATGGCGGCCGTGACGCCCCCCGCAGTGGGCGCCGGTATCTACCGCAGTTCCGCGCAAGAGGACAGCTCTCGGCGCCGCCCCCCACCTGCGGGGGCGCGCTACCAGGCGGCAGAAAGGCACGGGCCGTGGCATCCACGGTCACCACCGAGCCGTCGAAGAACTCGCCGGCCTCCTCCCGCCCGGGCTACGGGCAACTGCTGCGTACCCGCGGCGCCTGGACGTTCCTGCTCCCCGGCTTCGCGGCACGCCAGCCGTTCGCGATGCTCACCCTCTCCATCGTGCTGCTCGTGCAGCACACCACCGGCTCGTACGGCGCCGCGGGCGCCGTCGCGGCGGCCACCGGTGTCGCCATGGCCGTGTTCGCCCCCTACAGCGGGCGCCTCGCGGACCGCTACGGACAGCGGGCCGTGCTGGTCCCCGGCGTGCTGGTGCACACGCTGTCGGGCCTGACCCTGACGGCCCTCGCGCTCACGGACGCCCCGCTGTGGGCACTGTTCGCGGCGGCCGTGCCCACCGGCGCCTCCGTGCCGCAGATCGGGCCGATGGTGCGGGCTCGCTGGGGCGTGAAGCTCCAGGACTCGCCCCTGATGACGACCGCGGCGGCCTTCGAGTCCGTCACCGACGAGCTGACCTTCGTCGTCGGACCGCTGCTGGCGACCGCCCTGTGCACGGCCGTCGACCCGGCCGCGGGCCTGGTGACCGAGGCGGCACTGACGCTCATCGGCGGTCTGCTGTTCGCCGCGCAGAAGAGCACGCAGCCCCGCGTCACGGTGAGCGGGCACGCGCGCGTGGAGCACGTTTCCGCGCTGCGCATCCCTGGAGTACGTGTTCTGATCGTGACGTTCCTCGGCATCGGCGCCGTCTTCGGCGGGATGCAGGTCTCGCTGGCCGCGTTCAGCGAGTCGATCGGCGAGCCCGGCCTGAACGGCGTCCTGTACGGCGTCTTCGCCGCGGGCAACATGCTCTCCGGCCTCGTCTGCGGCGCGATCGCCTGGAAGGTCGCCCCGCAGCGCCGCCTCGTGGTCGCGTACGGCGCGCTCGCGCTGACGGCATCCGGCCTGTGGGCCGCGCACTCCGTGCTCGTCCTCGCGGGCCTTGGCCTGCTCGTGGGCATGTGCATCGCGCCCGCGCTGATCACCGGCTACACGCTGGTCGAGGGCCTGGTCCCGGCCGGCGCCCGCACCGAGGCCTTCACCTGGCTGACCGGCGCGGTGGCCCTCGGACAGGCGGCGGCCGTCACGGTCGCCGGACAACTCGAGGACCGCTTCTGGGACGGTGCCGGATTCCTCGTGCCGATGGGCGGCACCGTGCTGGCCCTGGCGACGCTTATTGCGCTGCGCTCGAGGCTGGCGACGCGGCCCCGCAGCCGCACCGTCGCACGTGGCGTCGGTCACCGCACACCGGTCGCAGTGGACTGATCCCGCGGAATACGTCACTATGGACCGTCGTTAGCACTCATCGAGTGAGAGTGCCAGGAGGAAGACAGTGCCCACCTACCAGTACCAGTGCACCGAGTGCGGCGAGGGCCTCGAGGCGGTGCAGAAGTTCACCGACGATGCCCTGACCGAGTGCCCCAGCTGCCAGGGCCGCCTCAAGAAGGTGTTCTCCGCGGTCGGCATCGTCTTCAAGGGCTCCGGCTTCTACCGCAATGACAGCCGTGGCTCCTCGTCGAGCAGCGCCCCGGCATCGTCGAAGCCGTCGACGTCCTCCTCGGACTCCTCGACCACGTCGTCGTCCTCGGACACGAAGTCGTCGAGCACCGGCACCTCGTCGAGTTCCGGCACCTCGTCCAGCAGCAGCTCCGCCGCGTAGGCGCGCAAAGCCTCGCTCACCGGACCCTGTCGTCGTACGACGGCAGGGTTCCCGGCTTTTCCGGAGCCCCTCTCTGCGCCCGGCCGGGGCCAGCTAGTGTGCTGGTCATGGCCAACGCAGAGATCGGTGTAATCGGGGGCTCCGGCTTCTATTCGTTCCTCGACGACGTGACCGAGATCCAGGTGGACACCCCTTACGGTGCGCCCAGTGACTCGCTCTTCCTCGGCGAGATCGCCGGGCGGCGGGTCGCCTTCCTGCCCCGGCACGGACGCGGCCACCATCTGCCGCCGCACCGCATCAACTACCAGGCCAACCTGTGGGCACTGCGGTCGGTCGGCGTGCGTCAGGTCCTCGGCCCGTGCGCGGTGGGCGGCCTGCGCCCCGAGTACGGACCCGGCACGCTGCTCGTGCCGGATCAGCTGGTCGACCGTACGAAATCCCGGGCGGGGTCGTACTTCGACGGGCTTCCGCTGCCCGACGGGACCCTGCCGAACGTGGTGCATGTGTCCCTGGCCGACCCCTACTGCCCCACCGGGCGGACGGCGGCGCTGAAGGCGGCGCGGGGGCGCGACTGGGAGGCGGTGGACGGCGGCACGCTGGTGGTGATCGAGGGGCCGCGCTTCTCGACCCGTGCCGAATCGTTGTGGCACCGGGCGCAGGGCTGGTCCGTGGTGGGCATGACCGGGCACCCCGAGGCGGCGCTGGCCCGTGAACTCGAGCTCTGCTACTCGTCGTTGACCCTGGTCACCGACCTCGACGCGGGCGCCGAGACCGGCGAGGGCGTCTCGCACGACGAGGTTCTGCGGGTGTTCGCGGCGAATGTGGACCGGCTGCGGGGCGTGCTGTTCGACGCCGTCGCCGCGCTGCCCGCCACCGAGGAGCGGGACTGCCTGTGTACGACGGCGCTGGGCGGGATGGATCCGGGGTTTGAGCTGCCGTAGCGGAGGGGGCAGCGTGCTCAAGAGGGCGGACTGAAGGGCGGAACTTCCCGTTCGGGTGAGGGAGTTGTCCACAACCGGCCAGTAGCGCACGGGCCTCAGCGAGCGGCGGCGCAAAGCCTCATCGTGGCGGGGAAAGCCGATTCCTCGTCACGCACAGGTGGTGGTCCGCATGTCCTTCGCACCTTCTCCCTCTCCCTCGTCCTCTTCCTCTCCGTCCTCTCCCTCTCCGGTTTCGCCTCGTCCGCTCGGCACCGACGCTCCCGCCACCTGCGAGGTGCCGCACTTCGCTCCCGTCCGGGTGCGCGGTGGTCGCGGTCAACTGGGCCGTCTCGTACGGCACCGGAGGCGGGCCGTGGCAGCCGGGCTCGCCGTCACCGCGGCGGCGCTCGTGGCGGCGGGCCCGCGGGAGGCCGACCGGGCGCGCGGGCACCCGGTGTCCGAGCCGGTACGTCAACACCGCACCGTCGAGCGGGTGTCCGCGCCGGTGCGGATCGCCGACGGAGAGACGGTCAGGCTGCTGCGGCCCGGCGACCGGGTCGACGTCATCGCCGCCGAGGAGACCCCCACGGGCGGTGAAGCACGTGTGGTCGCTCGCGGGGCGCGGGTGACGAAGGTGCCCGAGCCTGTGGACTTTGCCGGTGAGAGCGGGGCGTTGGTCGTTCTGTCGGTACCGCGGTCCACGGCGGCGGGTCTCGCCGGTGCCAGTGCGACGGCGCGGCTGGCGGTGACGCTGTGCTGAGCCGGGTGGTTCGCCTTCTGCGCACGCTGGTGTCAAGTCGCTCGTTCAAGCTACCCAACTGGACATGGCGGCCTCGGGCTGACGTAGGTTGCGGATCGTTTGATTCCACAGCCTGTGTGCGCGAGGAGAGGCTCCCCGGTGAGCGAGAAGAAGGAACCGAGCATCTGGGAGGGCTTCAAGACCTTCCTGATGCGCGGGAACGTGGTCGACCTGGCGGTCGCGGTGGTCATCGGTGCCGCCTTCACCAACATCGTCAACGCGGTGGTGAAGGGGCTCATCAACCCGCTGGTCGGAGCGATCGGCACGAAGAACCTCGACAACTACAGCTCTTGTCTGAGCGACAACTGCCAGGGCGATCAGGGCATCCGGCTGCTGTGGGGCTCGGTCCTCGGCGCGACGCTGAGCTTTGTGATCACCGCGGCGGTCGTCTACTTCCTGATGGTGCTGCCGATGGCGAAGTACCTGGCCCGCCTGGAGGCCCGCCGGAAGGCGAAGGAGGGCACGCACGAGGTCATGGAGGTGACCGAGTTGGAGGTGCTCAAGGAGATCCGCGACGCCCTGGTCGCACAGCGCGGGTCGGGTCACAACGAGCCGTAGCGGCAACGGTAGGGCCGCGACCAGCGGTGACCGCGGAGGTTCGGGAGGTCCGGCGGGCGAGGGCCTGCCGGACCCCGGGGGCCTGCTGGACCCGTCGGACTCAGAGGTGGTGCGGCGGCTTCTCGTCCAGGAAGCGCTTGAGGTCGGCCGCGCTGCTGCCGTCGGCGCCGGGCCGCTCGCCCCAGCCGCGGTCCGTGTCGTCCGCGGACTGCTGGTCCAGCGGGTCGTCGAAGATCAACGCGGGCTTCGGGGCGGGCTGCTCGGGGTCGGGGCCGGTGCTCATGCCTTCAGGGTACGGCCGCGGGCGGCCGCTTCCGCCCGCGCCTCGGCTGACCTGGTCTTTCACCGGCTCTCCGGGGCCCCCGGTTCTTGTGAGGCCTTCACAAGAATTTCGGCGGGTTATCTGCTGTGCTTGGACTCATGACATCCAGCCCGACTCCGGCATCCACCTCCCCCGACCCGCCAGAACGCCGACGACCGCTGCGCAGCCTCACCGCCCGCGGTCGCGACGAGGCGCACCGGGTCGCCACGCCGCTGGAGCTCTTCTTCGACCTGTGCTTCGTCGTCGCCATCGCGCAGGCGGGCCTCCAACTGGTGCACGCCGTCGCCGAGGGGCATGCGGGCGAGGGGATCCTCTACTACGCGATGTCCTTCTTCGCCATCTGGTGGGCCTGGATGAACTTCACCTGGTTCGCCTCGGCGTACGACAACGACGACGTGCTCTACCGGGTCGTCACCCTGATCCAGATCGCGGGAGTCCTGGTCCTGGCGGCCGGGGTCTCCCGGGCCTTCGAGGACCACGACTTCCTGGCCGTCACCCTGGGCTACGTGATCATGCGGCTGGCCCTGGTGACACAGTGGCTGCGGGCCGCGCAGTCGGCCGACGGCCCGGAGAGAACGACGGCCCGGCGGTACGCCGGCGGGGTGCTGTTCTGTCAGATCGGCTGGCTGGTGCTGCTGGCCGTGCCCGGCGACGCCCTGCCCTGGGGCTTCCTGGTCATGGCGATCCTGGAGATGTGCGTACCGCCGTACGCGGAGAAGGACTTCACCACGTCCTGGCATCCGCACCACATCTCCGAGCGATACGGGCTGTTCACCATCATCGTGCTGGGCGAGACGATCGCGGCGGCCACGATCGGGGTGAAGACCGGAATCGACGAGAACGACGCACTGGGCGAACTGGTGCCGATCGCCGCGGGCGGGCTGCTGATCATCTTCGCGGCCTGGTGGATCTACTTCGTGGTGCCGATCCACGGCCATCTGCGGAACAACGGACAGGCGTTCCTGTGGGGGTACGGGCACTACCTGATCTTCGCGTCGGCGGCGGCGATCGGCGCCGGCCTGGAGGTGGCGGTCGAGCAGTCCGTCGGCAAGGCGCATATCTCCACGCTGGCGGCGTCGGCCGCGGTGACACTGCCGGCGGCGCTGTATCTGCTGACGGTCTGGGCGCTGCATTCCCGCCACTTCAAGGTGGGCATCGCCCAGCAGTTGGTACTGCCGACGGCCGCCCTGCTGGTGATCCTCTGCACCTTCCTGGGCGACTGGGCGGTGCTCGCGGCAGGCGTCGTGATGGCGCTCACGGTGGCGACCGGGGAGACGATGACGGCGCGTCTGAGCGCGCGGGAAGGCAGGGAAAGCGCGACGACCCCGGCGGCGTGAACCGGCCGCGGGTGCGGACGCACGGGCGAGACTGGGTCCCATGACAGTTGACGCATTGACGGACGTGGCCGGTGTGCGGGTGGGACACGCGACGCGTACCGGCGGCGGTTGGCTCACCGGCACCACGGTGGTCCTGGCCCCGGAGGGCGGGGCCGTCGCCGCGGTGGACGTGCGCGGCGGCGGGCCCGGCACCAAGGAGACCGACGCGCTGGACCCGCGCAACCTGGTGCGCAAGGTCGAGGCGATCGTGCTGACCGGGGGCAGCGCGTACGGGCTCGACGCCGCGTCCGGCGTGATGGCCTGGCTGGAGGAGCGGGGGCGCGGGGTACGCGTGGGCGCCGATTCCACGCATGTCGTGCCGGTGGTGCCCGCCGCCTGTGTCTTCGATCTGGGGCGGGGCGGCGACTTCCGGGCCAGGCCGGACGCGAGCACCGGCCGGGCCGCGGTCGAGGCCGCCGCGGGGAGCGAGCCCGGCGCGCGGGTGGCGGAGGGATGCGTGGGCGCCGGTACGGGCGCCACGGTCGGTCCGGTCAAGGGTGGCATCGGCACCGCGAGCACGGTCCTCGACTCCGGGATCACGGTCGCGGCGCTGGTGGTGGCGAACGCGGCGGGTTCGGCGGCGGATCCGGAAACGGGGGTGTTGTACGGGGAGTTGTTCCAGGGGCGGGTGAGCTACCCGGAGGCGCGGGTCCACGAGGCCGCGCGCCGGCGGCTCGCCGAGATCGCGGCCAAGAACGCGCCCCCGCCGCTCAACACCACGCTCGCGGTGGTGGCCACGGACGCGGACCTGTCGAAGGCGCAGGCCCAGAAACTGGCCGGCACGGCGCACGACGGCATCGCGCGCGCCGTGCGGCCGGTGCATCTGCTCAACGACGGGGACACGGTGTTCGCGCTGGCGACAGGAGAGCGCGCCCTGGACGCCGAGCACCCGCTCGCCCTGAACGAGGTGCTCGCGGCGGGCGCGGACACGGTGACGCGGGCCATCGTACGGGCCGTGCGCGCCGCCGAGTCGGTGGACGGGCCGGGCGGGACGTGGCCGTCGTACCGGGAGCTGTACGAGCGGTGACTCCGAGGGCCGTCCAAGAGGCGACTCCGGCAGTCGTTCCAGAGGCGACTACGACAGCTGACTGAGAGGTAACTCACAGGGCAGTACGCGGGATTGTCCCGGTTCTGTCACGTGATGGCGTTCACGGCGCTCGACGGGAACCCGACCGGGGGCCGATCCCCTCTTTCTCCACGGACTGGAGCGGATCACGCACATCACATGAACCTGGAGCAGCTAGTGACAACGCCGGACATAGCAGCACGGCGCGCACTGGGGGCCAGTGCCGTCCTGATGGTCGGCGCCCTCACTCTCACCGCGTGCGGCGGCAGCGCGAACGCCAGCAACGACGGCAAGGGCGGCGAGGACAACCCGAAGACGTCCACCGCGAAGATCGTCATCTCGGCGAAGGACGGCTCGACGAGCGCGTCGATCAACACGACCGGCGTGAAGGTGAGCGACGGCAAGCTGACCGACGTGAAGATGACGGTCGCGGGCGCGGGGACGGCCGTACCGGGAGAGATATCCGCGGACGGCTCCGTCTGGAAGCCGAAGGAGCAGCTGGAGCGGGGGACGAAGTACCAGATATCGGCGACCGCCAAGGACTCGAAGGGCAAGACGGCCGCCGCCAACTCCATCTTCACCACGGTCAGTTCGGCGAACAGCTTCATCGGGACGTACACGCCGGACGACGGGAAGACGGTCGGTGTCGGGATGCCGGTGTCGTTCAACTTCGACAAGGTGATCAGCGACAAGAAGGCCGTGCAGTCGCACATCACCGTGACGTCGAGCAGCGGGCAGAAGGTGGTCGGGCACTGGTTCGGGGCGCAGCGGCTCGACTTCCGGCCCGAGGAGTACTGGAAGGCCGGTTCCAAGGTCACGATGAAGATCGACCTGGACGGCGTGGAGGGCGCGAACGGCGTCTACGGGGTACAGAAGAAGACCGTCACGTTCACCATCGGCCGGTCGCAGGTCTCCACGGTCGACGTCAACACGCAGACCATGACGGTCGTACGGGACGGCAAGACGATCAAGTCCGTGCCGATCTCGGCGGGCAGCGCCCAGAACACCACGTACAACGGGCAGATGGTGATCTCGGAGAAGTTCACGCAGACGCGTATGAACGGCACGACGGTCGGCTTCGGCGGTGAGTACGACATCCCGGACGTGCCGCACGCGATGCGACTGACGACGTCGGGCACCTTCATCCACGGCAACTACTGGTACAACAAGGGCAATCCGCCCTTCGGGCGTGAGGGCACCAGTCACGGCTGTGTCGGTCTCGCGGATGTGCAGGGCGCGCAGGGAGACACCCAGGCCAAGTGGTTCTACGACAACTCGCTGGTCGGGGACGTGGTGATCGTGAAGAACTCCCCCGACAAGACGGTGGCGCCGGACAACGGGCTCAACGGCTGGAACATGACGTGGAGCCAGTGGCTCGCGGGAAGTGCCGGCTGACCACGGCGGGCGGCATAACTTGTTGCTGACCAGCCTGTTTTGACGGAGCATCGGGCCGCGTGGGAACTTCCCACGCGGCCCACGCGTTTTCCGTGCGCACGTTTTCTCGGTTCCCGGACATGATGTCCGACCGAGGGGCTACGGTATGCACCCACAAGGTGACATGCAGCAACGCCGGGAGAAACCTTGAGCGTTCCGTACGAGACGGCAGCGTACGAACCACCCGAGTCGCCCGAGTCTCCGGAGGAGCACCTCGCGCGACTCCTCGGCCGTGCCCTGAACTCCTTCGAGCTGCCCGACGAGACCATACGGCGGCTCGACTGCGCGCTGGCGCACGACAGTTCGCTGCACTCCGCGCACCACAGCGCGGGACTGCACCGCGAGACGTACCGGCACACCTGGCTGCTCGCCGACGGCTCCGCGCTCACCCTCTGGGAACTCGTCCACAACACCGCCCCGGGCCGCGACCCGCAGCACGAGGTGTACGTCGACGAGGAAGAGCTGCGCGCCGCCACCGCCCGGCTGCCGCTGCCTGCGGACGCCCCGGACTTCGAACTGCCGGTGACGGTGCAGCTGTCCCCGATCCCGGTGCCCCGGCACACGTACATGCACGACGACTCGGCGGACCACGTGCGCCGGCTGCTGCGCCGCGCGGAGAACCCGGACCGGCCGGGAGCGGACACGGCCGCACTGCTGACCACGGCCTTCGCGTACCAGATCACCCAGGCCTTCGGCCGCCCGTGCCGCGCGGGCCGCGCGGGACTGGGTTACGCGCTGTACGAGCACGCGTTCCTGCTGCACGACGGCGAGGAGATCTCCCTCTGGGAGGTCGAGCACACGGCGACGCCGGACGGCCGGCACATGTGCGAGGTCTACGTCACCGAGGACGCGGCCCGCGACGCGATGGAGCGGCGGGCGGCGCGGGTCTCCTGAGGCACGACGCGGGTCTCCTAAGTCACGTAACGCGTCACACGTGTGCGGTCGGCCGCGAGCCTCCGGAGAGGACCGCGGCCGACCGCACCGTGCCGTGTGCGCCGCTACACCGCCGCTACCCCGCCGTTACGCCGCCACCGGCTGCTTCGCCTCCGCCGGTGCCGTGGGCGCGCCCGCTGTCTCGGCGGTCACTGTGCCCGGGACCGTCTTGCGCAGGCCCTTGAGGATGATCACCAGGGCGGTCGTGACGCCCACGCCCGCGGCGACGGCAACCAGGAAGAGGAACGGGTTGCCGATCAGCGGGACCACGAACATGCCGCCGTGCGGGGCGCGCAGCGTGGCGTGGAAGGCCATCGACAGGGAGCCGGTGACCGCGCCACCCACCATGGACGCGGGGATCACGCGCAGCGGGTCGGCCGCGGCGAACGGGATCGCGCCCTCGGAGATGAAGGAGGCGCCCAGGACCCAGGCGGCCTTGCCGTTCTCGCGCTCGGTCGGGGTGAAGAGCTTCGCCCGAACCGTCGTCGCCAGTGCCATGGCCAGCGGCGGGACCATACCGGCCGCCATCACGGCCGCCATGATCTTCATCGCGGAGTCGCTGGGGCTCGCGACCGCGATGCCCGCCGTGGCGAAGGTGTACGCGACCTTGTTGACGGGGCCGCCGAGGTCGAAGCACATCATCAGGCCGAGCAGGGCGCCGAGCAGGATGGCGTTGGCGCCGGAGAGCCCGTTCAGCCAGTCGGTCATGCCCTTCTGGGCCTCGGCGATGGGCTTGCCGATCACCACGAACATCAGGAAGCCGACGATCGCCGAGGAGATCAGCGGGATCACCACGACCGGCATGATGCCGCGCACGGCCGCGGGGATCTTGACCCTCTGGATGGCCATCACCACGCCACCGGCGATCAGACCGGCGGCCAGACCGCCGAGGAAGCCCGCGTTGATGGTGAGGGAGATCGCACCGCCGACGAAGCCGGGCACCAGGCCCGGCCGGTCGGCCATGCCGTAGGCGATGTAGCCGGCCAGGACCGGGACGAGGAACTGGAAGGCCACGCCGCCGATCTGGAAGAGCAGCGCGCCCCAGCTGTCGACCTGGCCCCAGTCGAAGTGCTCCATGACCGACGGCGCCTTGTTGACCTCCCAGCCGCCGATCGCGAAGCCGAGGGCGATCAGCAGACCGCCCGCGGCGACGAACGGGACCATGTAACTCACGCCGGACATCAGCCACTTGCGCAGCTTGGTGCCGTAGCCCTCGCCGGAGTCACCGGCGCGATCGACCGGCGTGCCCGCGCCGGAGGACGCCGCCGCGGTCTTCTCACCGCGCGCCGCCTTCCCGCGCACCTCGGTGATCAGCTCGCCGGGCCGGTTGATGCCCGCCTTCACGCCGACGTCGACGGTCGGCTTGCCGGCGAAGCGGTCCTTCTCCCGTACGGGTACGTCGTGGGCGAAGATCACGCCGTCCGCCGCCGCGATGACCGCCGGATCGAGCCGGGTGAAGCCGGCCGAGCCCTGCGGCTCTACGACGATCTCGACGCCCGCCTCGCGGCCCGCGTTCTCCAGCGACTCGGCCGCCATGTAGGTGTGCGCGATGCCGGTGGGGCAGGAGGTGACGGCGACGATACGGAAGGGGCGCTCGCCGGAGTCGGACGAGGTGGCCGGCTCCGTGCTGACCGCTGCGGCGCCGACGGAGGCCGCCCCCGGCGCCGCAGCGGTGTCTTCGGAGGCGCTCTCAGCGCCGTGCGCGCCCCCCACGCCCTCGGACGCGCCCTCCGCGCCACTCGCCACCGCCGGCACCTCGTCCCCACGGATCAGCGCCGCCGCCGACTGCGCATCGCCCACCGACCGCAGCGCGTCCGTGAACTCGGTGTTCATCAGCTGCCGGGCCAGCGACGACAGGATCGTCAGGTGGGCGTCGTCGGCGCCGGCCGGCGCGGCGATCAGGAAGATCAGGTCGGCCGGGCCGTCCGCCGCACCGAAGTCGATGCCGTCGGCGCTGCGCCCGAAGGCGAGCGTCGGCTCGGTGACGTGCTCGCTGCGGCAGTGCGGGATGCCGATGCCGCCGTCGAGGCCGGTCGGCATCTGCGCCTCGCGGGCGGCCACGTCGGCGAGGAAGCCCTCGAGGTCGGTCACCCGGCCCTGGGCGACCATGCGCTCGGCGAGGGCTCGGGCCGCCGCTTCCTTGGTATCGGCGGACAGGTCGAGATCGACCAGGTCCGCGGTGATCATGTCGCTCATCGCGGGCTCCTTCGCACGCGTATCGCCCGGGGACTGCGGTGGGCGCTTCTGGGGACGGGGATGCTGTGGGGGGCTTCGGGGGGTGCGGAGGCGGGGCCGGGGAAACCCCGCCTCCGCCGGTCGGCAGGGCGGCTCAGGATGCCCTGCCGACCGTCGGCTGCGGCGAGTAACGGGGTGCTTCGCCGCTTCAAGGCCGGTCCATACGGTGTCGCCGATGACGCCATAGCCGGAGCCAAAGCCGTGGATGTAGCCCTAGCCGCAGCCGCCATCGTCGTAAAAGTCATCAACGCGGCAAAAGTCGTGAGCGGCATGAAAGACATCACATCGGTCATGACACCGGCTCCTTCAGTACGCGGTCCACCGGCACCTCGGCCGTGACCGTGACCGCGGCCGGGTCCAGGTCGCCCGGTGTCGGCATCACGCTTCCGGGCAGCTGGACGGCGGCAGCACCGTGTGCGACGGCGGAGGCGAGGGCCTCCGGGCCGCTGCCGCCTGCGATCAGGAACCCGGCGAGCGAGGAGTCGCCGGCGCCGACGTTGGAGCGCACGGCGTCCACGTGCGCGCTGCCGAACCAGGCGCCCGCGCTGTCCACGAGCAGTTGCCCGTCCGCGCCCAGGCTCGCCAGCACGGCCCGCGCGCCCATCTCGCGCAACTCCTCGGCCGCCTTCACCGCGTCGCCCACCGTCGCCAGCGGGCGTCCGACGGCCTCCGCGAGTTCCTCGGCGTTCGGCTTCACGACGTCGGGCCGCTCACGCAGCGCTGCCAGCAGGGCGGGCCCGGAGGTGTCCAGCGCGATCCGTGCGCCCATGGCGTGCGCCCGCGCAACCAGCTCGGCGTACCACGACGGCGCGAGCCCCCGCGGCAGGCTCCCGCAGCACGCGATCCACGCGGCGTTGTGCGACTGCCTGCGCACCGTCTCGAAGAGCAGCTCCTGCTCCTCGGCCGACAGCTCCGGACCCGGTGCGTTGATCTTCGTGAGCACTCCGTCCGCCTCCGCGAGCGCGATGTTCGAGCGGGTGGGCCCGGCGATCGGGACCGGCGCGACCTCGATGCCCTGCGCGTCCAGCAGATCCGCCACGAGCGCGCCCGGCGCACCACCCAGGGGCAGCACCGCCACCGTGCGCTGCCCGGCTGCCGTGACGGCGCGCGAGACGTTCACGCCCTTGCCGCCGGGGTCCATGCGCTCGCCGGTGGCGCGGATGACCTCGCCGCGCTCCAGCGAGGGGACCTCGTAGGTGCGGTCGAGGGACGGGTTGGGGGTGACGGTGAGGATCATGCGCGCACTACTTCCGTGCCGCCGCGCTCGATCGCGGTGGCGTCTTCGGGGCTCAGCCCGCTGTCGGTGATCAGCAGGTCCACATCGCTCAGGTCGCCGAACCGGGCGAAGTGCTCCTGGCCGTGCTTGGAGGAGTCGGCGAGCAGCACCACGCGGCGGGCGGCGGCGAGGGCCGCGCGCTTGACCGCGGCCTCGGCGAGGTCGGGGGTGGTCAGACCGTGGTCGGCGGAGAAGCCGTTGGCCGCCACGAAGAGGACGTCCGCCCGGATCTCGCCGTATGCGCGCAGCGCCCAGGCGTCCACGGCGGCGCGCGTACGGTGCCGTACGCGCCCCCCGACGAGATGGAGCTGGATGCCGGGGTGGTCGGCGAGGCGGGCCGCGATCGGCAGGCTGTGCGTGACGACGGTGAGGGACGCCTCCAGCGGGATGGCCGCGGCGAGCCGCGCCACCGTCGTACCGGCGTCGAGGATCATCGTGCCCTCGGTCGGCAGCTCGGCGAGGGCCGCCTTGGCGATGTGGTCCTTCTCGTCGGCCGCGGTGGTCTCGCGCTCGGCGAGGTCCGGCTCGAAGTCGAGACGTCCGGCCGGGATGGCCCCGCCGTGCACCCGGCGGACCAGGCCGGCGCGGTCGAGGGCCTTCAGATCGCGCCGGATCGTCTCGGCCGTGACCTGGAACTCCTCGGCCAGCGACACCACGTCCACGCGCCCGCCGTCACGGGCGAGGCGGAGGATCTCCTGCTGCCGCTCCGGTGCGTACATGCCCGTTCACCTCCGACTCATGCCCGACCTTGTGGTTTCAGTCGGAGGCTACGCCCGGATTTCCGGAAAGTAAACAGGGTCGGACCTGATTCGGGCATGAACGGACTTCCCCCCTTGTCGCATGTGACATAGCACTAAGCCATATGTGACATAGCACTAGGAGGGGCCCGGCGCCGACAGCGACACCGAGCCCCTCCGACCGGACAACCTCCCACCTACGACACCAACTCGGGCTCCCGCTCCGTCACCCGCACCTCGGCCTCCGCCCCCTCCACATGCTGAGTCGGCCGCTTCGGCAGCGCGAACATCAGCAGGAAGATCGCGCCCATCACCGCGGCCACCCACACCAGCGCGTACTGGAAGGCGTCCACGAACGCCGGGCCCACCTCGGCCGGCACCAACTGCTCGCTGATCCGCCCGAAGAACACGACCGACACCAGCCCGAGCCCCAGCGCGTTCCCCATCTGCATCACGGTGTTGATCAGCCCCGACGCGGAACCGGCGTGCTCGCGCGGCACCTCCGACAGCACGGCGTCGGTCAGCGGGGCGAAGATCAGGCCCATGCCCGCGCCCATCACGATCAGGGGCAGCGCCATCTGCCAGGAGGCGATCCCGAGGCCGTACCGCTCGGACTCCCACAGGTAGAGCAGGACACCCGCCGCCATCGTCAGCGCGCCCGCCTGAAGCACCTTGCGCCCGAAGCGCGGGACCAGCTTCTGCACCGACATCCCGGCCGCCACCGACACCGCGATGGAGAACGGCACACCCGTCAGCCCCGCCCGCAGCGGGCTCCAGCCCAGCCCGGTCTGCATGTACAGCGTCCACACCAGGAAGAAGACACCGAGACCGATCCCGAACACGGTCTGCACGGCGATACCGGCCGCGAAGCTCTTCACCTTGAACAGCGACAGCTCGACCAGCGGGGAGCCGTCCCGCGCGGTCTTCCGCTTCTCGTACGCCACCAGCGCCGCGAACACGACGAGCGCGCCCGCCATCGACACGTGCCCCCACAGCGGCCAGCCCAGCTCACGGCCGCGGGTCAGCGGGTAGAGCAGCATCAGCAGACCCAGCGTGACCAGGCCGACGCCGGCGAGGTCGAGCTTCAGCGCCCGCGGCGCCTTGGACTCGGTGATGAAGCGGCTGCCGAGGATCAGACCGATGATGCCGACCGGCAGGTTGATCAGGAAGATGGGCCGCCATTCGAGCCCGAACAGGTTCCACTCGGTCAGCAGCGCGCCCAGCAGTGGACCGGAGACAGCTCCCAGACCCACGATCGCGCCGAACAGCCCGAACACCTTGCCCCGCTCGTGCGCCGGGAACGTCGCGTGCACGATCGACAGCACCTGCGGCACCATCAGCGCCGCCATCGCGCCTTGCAGGATCCGCGCGGCGACCAGCATCTCCGGGTTCGCCGCGAAGCCGCACAGCGCCGACGCGAGTGTGAAGCCGCCGATGCCGACGAGGAACACCCGCTTGCGGCCGTGAATGTCGCCGAGCCGTCCGCCGGTGATCAGGCCCGCGGCGAAGGCCAGCGCGTAACCGGCCGTTATCCACTGGATCTGGCTCCAGGAGGCGCCGGCTTCCTGCCGGATCGACGGGATGGCGATATTGACGATCGTGACGTCGACGAGGTCCATGAAGGCCGCGGTCATCACGATCGCGAGGGCGAACCAACGGCGGCGGTCTGCCGGAGCGGCCGGCACCTGCGGTGAGGTCTCGGTGGAAGTCATGACCTCAAGTTAGAACCGCAGTAGGTCAGATCATGTCCTAGTTCTGCGGCATCCTCGAACTCATGACGACAGACACTCCGGCCCGGCTCCTCCAGCTGCTCTCCCTGCTCCAGACGCCCCGCGAATGGCCCGGCGGCGAGCTCGCCGACCGGCTCGGCGTCTCCCGCCGCACGGTCCGCAGGGACGTCGACCGGCTGCGCGAACTGGGCTATCCGGTACAGGCGACCATGGGCGCCGACGGCGGCTACCGGCTGGTCGCGGGCAAGGCGATGCCGCCGCTCGTCCTCGACGACGAGGAGGCGGTGGCGATCGCGGTCGGGCTGCGGGCGGGCGCGGGGCACGCGGTGGAGGGGGTCGACGAGGCCTCCGTACGGGCGCTGGCCAAGCTGGAGCAGGTGCTGCCGTCCCGGCTACGGCACCGCGTCTCCACCCTCCAGGCCGCGACCACACCGCTGACCAGCGGAGACGGGGCGAGCATCGCCCCCGAGACGCTCACCGTGATGGCGTCGACCGTGGCCGGGCGGGAGCGGCTGCGGTTCGCCTACCGGGCGAAGGACGGCACCGAGTCGCGACGGCTGACCGAGCCGTACCGGCTGGTGTCGACAGGACGCCGCTGGTACCTCGTCGCCTACGACCTCGATCGCGCCGACTGGCGTACGTTCCGCGTCGACCGCGTGAGCGAGCCCTTCGCCACCGGCGCGCGGTTCGCTCCGCGGGAGCTGCCGACGGGGAGTGCGGCGGAGTACCTGCGGCAGTCGATCCGGGGCCAGCAGGACACCTACGCCTTCATGGCCACGTTCGCCGACTCCGCCGAGGCGGTGGGCGCACGGCTGCCGGCCTGGCTCGGGCCACCCGAGCCACTGGGCCCGGACCGGTGCCGGCTGCAAGCCACCACGAGCGATCCGGTGGAGTGGCTGGCGGTACGGCTAGCGATGCTCGGAGTCGACTTCACGGTACAGGCGCCCTCGGAACTCATGGAATGCGTAAGGGAGTTGGGCGGACGGCTGAGCCGGGCGGGCGGGGCGTGAAGCGCCCCGAAGGGGCGCGGGGAACTGCGCGACCAGCCACGACGGCGCCGCAGACGAACAAACGGCCTACCAAAACCCCCGCACCGCCTCCAAGTTCCGCAACGCCAACGCGGCCGGCCCCTCCGGCCCCGTCGCCGGCGCCTCGCCCGACGCCCAGGACTCGACCGCCACGCGCACCGCCGCGCCGGCGACGGCAGCGGCGTAACGGAGTTCGGGGGACATCACAGGGCGCTCGGCAACGTTGTCGTCACCCTCAGCCACCGCTGGGCCCCCGGCAACCCCACCCCGCTCCCCCAGCACCACAGCCAGCGACGTCTCCGACGCCAGACACACCTCGCCCCACACCTTCCGCAGCGCGGGGCTGGTCATGGCCAGGCGGACCAGCGTGCGCACCCACTCCCAGGACGCGGCGGAGACCCCCGTACCCGGCGTCAGGGTGTGCCGTACGGCGTGTTCCAGGGCCTCGGGGAGCGGTAGTTCGGCCGGAGCCTCCCGTACCGCCTCGGCCCAGCGTTGGGCGCCCGTGGTGTAGAGCGGGGCGACGGCCTCCTCCTTGGTCGCGAAGTAGCGATAGAAGGTGCGGGGCGCGATGCCCGCGGCCTGGGCGATGTCCTCGGCGCGGGTGGCCCGCAGACCCTGGGTGACGAAGAGACGGGCCGCCACCCTGGCGATCTCCATCCGGGTCTCCGCCTTGCGTCGCTCGGTCAGCGACATCGGCGCGGGCCCGGAGGGCGCTGTGGACGCGGCCCGGTTCTGTGCGGGGGTGGGACTGCTCACACTCGGCAGGCTATGCCCCTGTGACACAATCTGCCATTCGGCGGGCCACCCCGTGGTTCAGGTACGGGGTGGCCTGCCGTCCAGCATGCCCTGGCGGGGGGAGGCCGGGGCAGAGCCGGGCCCCGGCGCCCGGGGGGAGGGGCACCGGAACCCGGCTCGGGGAGAGTCCCGGCGCCGGGGGGAGGGCGTCGGGACTTGGTTCAAAGGGGGTCGCTGGTCTTGTTCCCGCGACCCCGCGGGTTGAAGCGGCGTTAAACACGCCATGTTTGCGCGGTCTTTCGCCACCAGCGCACGCGCCTCCCAAGGCCGTACGCCTCCCAGCCCACGCAGCGTCCCACGCGCGCCGGACTCGAAACAGTCTGTCCTACAGGTCTCTTACAGGTCTCTTACGCCGCAGCTCTCTTACGCCGCCGCGTCGAACCCGGTCTGGCGCGCCAGCTTCTTCAGCTCCAGCAGGGCGTGCTTCTCGATCTGCCGGATCCGCTCGCGGGTGAGGCCGTGCTCCTTGCCGACCTCCGTCAGCGTGCGCTCCCGGCCGTCCTCGATGCCGTACCGCATCTTGATGATCGAGGCGGTGCGCTGGTCGAGGCGGCTGATCAGCTCTTCCAGGCCCTCGCTGCGCAGCAGCGTCAGCACCGACTGCTCGGGCGAGACCGCGGAGGTGTCCTCCAGCAGGTCGCCGAACTGGGTGTCGCCGTCGTCGTCCACCGACATGTTGAGCGAGACCGGGTCGCGGGCCCAGTCCAGGACGTCCGTCACGCGCTCCGGCGTCGAGCCGAGCTCGGCGGCGATCTCGGCGGGCTCCGGCTCGCGGCCGTTCTCCCGGTTGAACTCGCGCTGGATGCGGCGGATCCGGCCCAGCTCCTCCACCAGGTGGACGGGGAGCCGGATGGTGCGGGACTGGTCGGCTATCGAGCGGGTGATGGCCTGGCGGATCCACCAGGTCGCGTACGTCGAGAACTTGAAGCCCTTGCGGTAGTCGAACTTCTCCACCGCGCGCACCAGACCGGCGTTGCCCTCCTGGATGAGGTCCAGCAGGGGCAGGCCGCTGCGGGGGTAGCGGCGGGCCACGGCGACGACCAGGCGGAGGTTGGAACGGATGAAGACGTCCTTGGCCCGCTCACCCTCGGCGACCAGTGCCTCGAGCTCCTCGCGGGTGGCGTCCACCTGGGACTCCGCCTCGCCGTCGAGGACCTGTCGCGCGAACACACCCGCCTCGATGGTCTGAGACAGCTCGACCTCCTTGGCGGCGTCGAGCAGCGGTGTACGCGCGATCTCGTCGAGGTACATGCCGACCAGGTCGCGGTCGGCGATCTCGCCGCCGTGGGCGCGAACACTGCGTGCCGCGTCGGTCCCGCCCTTGGCGGACTGACGACGGGCGACGGCACCGGTTGCCATGCGTGCTCCCTTGCGATGGTGAGGTCAGCGGGTGGTCCCTTGGATGCCCGGTTCTACGCCTCGGGTGACTCTTCTGTTCACTCCTCGGGTGCCCTGCATCCGATGGAAACAACGACTGGAATCAGGACAGAATTCCCAACCCGCCCCTCTATTTTTCTGATCATGCAGTACCCTGTGCCGCCACATAGGAGGCGTGATGTCGTCGGAACGTACAGAGGTGCAGGTCAGGCCGGGAGTCGAGAGCGACCTCGAAGCCCTCACCGACCTCTACAACCACTATGTACGTGAGACGGCCATCACATTTGACACGGCTGCCTTCACTCCGGAAGAGCGCCGCCCTTGGCTGCTCTCCCACCCTGAAGACGGCCCGTACCGGCTGAAGGTTGCCGCGGCGGTGGACTCACAGGAAATTCTGGGCTACGCCACATCCAGCCCTTACCGTGCGAAGCCCGCCTACGCGACCTCCGTCGAGGTCACGGTGTACGTCGCCCCCGGCGCGGGCGGCCGTGGCATCGGCACGCTCCTCTACAAGGCCCTCTTCGACGCGCTGGCCGGCGAGGACCTGCACCGGGCCTACGCGGGCATCGCCCGGCCCAACGAAGCGTCCACGCGGCTGCATGAACGCTTCGGATTCCGGTACGTCGGCACGTACCGCGAGGTGGGCCGGAAGTTCGGCCGCTACTGGGACGTCGCCTGGTACGAGAAGGATCTGTAGGCCACGCAGGCCACTCGGACCGAGGTCACCCGAACTGAACGGACCGCTTCGCCATTCCCATCCAGAACCCGTCGATCACCGACTTCTGCGCCTCCAACTCACCGGCCGCGTCCGCCGCGCCCAGCGTCACGAACAGCGGGGCGAAGTGCTCGGTGCGCGGATGGGCGTAGCGGCCGGCCGGAGCCTTGTTCAGGAAGTCCAGCAGGGAGTCCACGTCATGGGACTCCAGCGCGCGCCGGCCCCAGTCGTCGAACTCCGAGGACCAGCGCGGCACTCCCCCGCCGGTGTGCCGCAGCGCGGCCAGGTTGTGGGTGAAGAAGCCGGAGCCGACGATCAGTACGCCCTCGTCGCGCAGCGGCGCGAGTGTGCGGCCGATCTCCATGAGCCGGACCGGGTCGAGGGTCGGCATGGAGACCTGAAGGACCGGGATGTCGGCCTCGGGGAACATCTCCACCAGCGGGACATAGGCGCCGTGGTCGAGGCCGCGGTCCGGGACGTCCTGTACGGGCATGCCCGGCGCGCGCAGCAACTTCCGTACGGACTCGGCGAGTTCGGGGGCGCCCGGGGCGTCGTACCGCACCTGGTAGTAGTGCTCGGGGAAGCCCCAGAAGTCGTAGACGAGCGGGGCCGGTTCGGTGGCGCCGAGGGCGAGCGGGGCCTCCTCCCAGTGGGCGGAGACCATCAGGATCGCCTTGGGGCGCGGCAGGTCGGCGGACCAGGCGGCGAGTTCGCCGGGCCAGATCGGGTCGTCCGCGAGCGGTGGGGCGCCGTGGCTGAGATACAGGGCGGGCATGCGCTCCTGAGTGGCGGCGGACATGACGGCGACTCCCTCCGGAGAAGTGCTGCGAACTGCTGCTCGAAGCTATTGCTTAAAATCTAAAACATCCCTTCTGAATCCTACGCCTCGTTTGTTTAACCTTCAAGGAGAGCCCTCGTACAGTGGAGTACATGAACACGGCACCCGCATCCACCGAAGTAGCGCCCGCAGCCGAGGAGCCCCGCTGGCTCACCGCTGACGAGCAGCGCACCTGGCGCTTCTACCTGCACGCCACCACGCTTCTCGAGGACCACCTCGACCGCCAGCTCCAGCGTGACGCGGGCATGCCGCACATCTACTACGGCCTTCTGGTCGCCCTTGCCGAGTCCCCCCAGCACCGGTTGCGGATGACCGAGCTGGCCATGAATGCGAAGATCACCCGGTCCCGGCTCTCCCACGCCATCGCGCGTCTGGAGAAGAACGGGTGGGTACGGCGGGAGGACTGCCCCTCCGACAAGCGGGGGCAGTTCGCGGTGCTGACGGAGGAGGGCGCGGAGGTGCTGCGCCGCACCGCGCCGGGTCATGTCGAGGCCGTACGCCAGGCCCTGTTCGACCGGCTCACCCCGGAGCAGCAGAAGTCCCTCGGCGAGATCATGCAGATCATCGCGGAGGGACTGCAGCCGAGCGAGGCGGGGGCAGATCTGCCCTGGCTCCGCTGAGCCACAAAAGGGTGCGGACCTGCCCCCGGCTCCGGTGCGCGGAGTCGGGGGCAGGTCCTGGGAGTCGTACGTACGAGAGCGTCCCCTCCCCCGTACGTACGAGTCGGTCCCGAAGGGGTGTCGTCGGCTCAGTGGGCGACGACGGGTACCGCCACCTCATCCTCGACGCCTTCGGCCGATCCGGCCACCGCAGAGGTGTCGGGCTTGCCGGCGTTGACGAGGACCATGACGAGGACCGCGGCGAGGACCAGCATGCCGACGGCGAACCAGATGGCGTTGGTGTAGCCGTGCACCTGACCCTGCAGTTGGACCAGCTGCTGCTGGGAGCTGGAGGTCGCCGAGCCGATGTGGTCCGCGATGTAGGTGGTCGTGGCCGACGCGGCGATCGTGTTCAGCAGAGCCGTACCGATCGCGCCGCCCACCTGCTGCGAGGTGTTGACCATCGCGGAGGCGACACCGGAGTCCCGGGGCTCGACGCCCAGGGTGGCCAGGGACATGGCCGGCATGAAGGCCGTACCCATACCGAGACCGAGCAGCAGCATCGCCGGCAGGATCGTCGAGTTGTACGACGAGCCGATCTCCAGCTGCGTCATCAGGAGCATGCCGATCGCGGCGACCAGGAAGCCGGGGCCCATCAGCATCCGCGCCGGGACGCGGGTCATCAGACGGGTACCGATCTGGGTCGAGCCGACCATCATGCCGACGATCATCGGCATGAAGGCGAAGCCGGTCTTGATCGGCGTGTAGCCCTTCACGATCTGCAGGTAGTAGGTGAGGAACAGGAAGGTGCCGAACATCGCGATGATCGCGATACCGAGCGAGAGGTAGATCCCGCCGCGGTTGCGGTCGGTGATCACGCGCAGCGGCAGCAGCGGGGCCTTGACCTTGGCCTCGGTGATGACGAACGCGATCAGCAGGACCACCGACGCGACGAACATGCCGACGGTCACCGAGTCGCCCCAGCCGTCGGACTCGGCGCGCGTGAAGCCGTAGACCAGCGCGACCAGGCCGAGGGTGGAGAGCAGGACGCCGGGGATGTCGAGCGGGTTGCGGTTGCGGCCGCCCTCCGGCTCACGGATGACGAAGTACGCGCCGAGCGCGGCGACGATCGCGAACGGGATGTTCACGAAGAACGTCCAGCGCCAGTCCATGTACTCGGTCAGCACACCGCCGAGGATGAAGCCCACGGCACCGCCACCACCGGCGATCGCGCCGTAGATGCCGAACGCCTTGGCGCGCTCCTTGGCGTCCGTGAACATCACGGCGAGCAGGGAGAGCGCGGCGGGCGCGAGCAGTGCGCCGAACACGCCCTGGAGGGCACGGGCGCCGAACATCATGGCCTCGTTGGTGGCCGCACCGCCGAGCGCGGAGGCCGCGGCGAAGCCGATCAGACCGACCACGAAGGCGCGCTTCCGGCCCCACAGGTCGGCGACCCGGCCGCCGAACAGCAGCAGTCCGCCGAAGGCGAGGGCGTAGGCCGTGACGACCCACTGCCGGTTGCCGTCGGAGATGCCCAGGTCCTGCTGGGCGGAGGGCAGCGCGATGTTCACGATGGTCGCGTCGAGCACGACCATCAGCTGGGCGAGCGCTATGAAGACGAGCGCTTTCCAGCGGTTGGCGTCGCCGGACGAGGCCGGGGCGCCGGGAGCCTTTGAGGCTGTTTCAGACATGGGGATACCCACTTCGGGACTTCGGGACGGAAAAACGGTGAAGTAAGGGAACGACTGGTCAAGGGAACGGCTCGTCGTCACTGACGGCCGGAAGCTGTGTGTCGTGACTGACTGGCGCGAGGCGCTGAACTAATCGGTCAGGCTGGGCTCCGCAGGTCCTCCATCGTCGATGCCACCCCCGGCAGGACCGAGCGAGCCGGGGCCCGCAGTCCGTCCAGGAAGAGCTGCAGGTGCCGGTGGACGAAGCGGTCGAGGCTCATACAGCCGACACCGGCCGGCGGCCGGCTGAGCTGGGCCACGGCGAGCATCACGTCGCCGACGGCCACATCGGGGCGGAGCTGGCCCGCCTTCTGGGCGCGCTCCATGACCTCTTCGATGAGCTGCTCGACCCGTTCCCGCGCCGCCACCAAGTCGGGGTGGTGCTGGTCGAAGGCGCTGGAGATCATCGGGCACAGCGCGCTGATCCGCTCGTCGGCGGCGGCGTGCACAAAGCGCTCCAGCGCCTCGAAGGCGTCCCCGGTCTCCGCGAGCGCCTGGTGCGCGGCCTCCGCCGTACGGTCCATGACCGAGCAGACGACCTCGCGGACCAGCGCTTCGCGGTCGGGGAAGTTGCGGTACACCGTGGCGTTGCCGACGCCGGCCCGGCGGGCGATCTCATCGAGCGGCACATCAGGGCCGAACTCGGTGAACATCTCGCGGGCGGCGGTGACGATCCGCTCCCGGTTGCGCAGGGCGTCGGCGCGCGGCCGGGTCACCTTCTTCTGCACGGGGGTCGCGGTCTGCACGGCGTACTCCTCGATTGACTCTGTGCGATCCGGGGAGGCTTTCCCCGTTTCGCGCGGACACAGGTCTAAACGGGGAAACGATCCCCGGTTATTTCCCGCTCTCGAGGAATCTTCCTGTGACCTGAGTCACATCCCTACCGGCGGGAAACGCACGTTCGGCCCCTCCAGCGCGCGCCCGCCCCACCCCCCGCCCCAGGGTGATCGAAAGGGCGCAGTCCGTGACCTGTGGCTGCCCGGAGCGAAGGGGGCCGTGCATGCCGCAGCCGACCGCCATCCGTCGGATACGCCCGCGCCGCCTGGCCGCCCTCGCGTCCGTGACCGTCCTGACCTTCGCGGTCAGCAACTCGGCCGGTACGGGGCACCTGGCGGCGACCCCGACGACGGTCGGCGCCGGCTCGATCGCCCTGGCCCGCTCCGCCGCCCACGGCCCCTGCATGATCACCGGCGGCCCCCAGGTCCAGATGTCGGAGGGCGTCCCGACCCCCCGCGGCTACTCCCGCTCCACCGGCACCGTCCGCGCCCTCACCCTCATGATCGACTTCTCCGACGCCCCCGGCCAGGGCACCGCGCTCGACCGCTACGCCGAGTTCTTCCCGCAGACCCAGGAATGGTTCCGCACCAGTTCCTACGGCCGCCTGGACTACCGCCCCGCGACGCCCATACGCCAGTGGCTGCGCATGCCGAAGCCGTTCCGGGCGTACGGCATAGAACGCGGCGCCCCCTTCGACCCCGGCTACCGCGAGCTGGTCCAGGACCTCGTCGCCGCCGCCGATCCCAAGGTCGACTTCACGTCGTACGACTTCCTGAACGTGCTGATCACCCCGAACGCCGGCCCCTCCGCGCTGGACACCGTCCTGTCGGTGACCTTCGCCGGCAACACCGAGGCGCCCGTCGCGGACGGCAGGCCGGTGGCGAACGCGTCCTTCGTCTACTCCCGCCAGGACGACGGCTCCGGCACCTACGGCAAGACCGGCTACCGCGTCCTGCCCCATGAGAACGGCCATGTCTTCGGCCTGCCCGACCTCTACACCCAGGAAGGCGGGGCCGCGGTCGGCCACTGGGACATCATGAGCGAGGACTGGGGCGCCAACAACGACTTCCTCGGCTGGCACAAATGGAAACTGGGCTGGCTGGACGCCACCCAGGTCAGCTGCGCGGCCGACACCGGCACCAGCGACCACACGCTCACCCCCCTGTCCCGCGCCGGCGGCCCCAAGCTGGTCTTCGTCCCGCTCGACGCCCGCACCGGCTACGCGGTCGAACTGCGCACCCGCGGCGGCAACGACGAGGCGGTCTGCCGACCCGGCGTCCTGATCTACAAGGTCGACGCGACCGTGGACACCGGCCGCGGACCGGTGACGGTGTACGACTCACGCCGGGACAGCGGCGGCTGCACCCGCAGCCCGAACGTCCACGCGGAACTCTCCGACGCGCCCTTCACCCAGGGCCAGGACTTCCGGGACCCTCGACACGGCATCCGGATCGCGGTGACGGAAGCGGATCCCGGCGGGGAGCACCGGGTGCGGGTGACACGGGGCCCACGGCCGACGCGGAAGTGACGGAAGTCCCGCGCCCCAGGGGCGCGGGGAACTGCGCGACCAGCCACGACGAACCCGCAGACGACCGACCACCCATCGCGGAACTCTCTGCCTGCGGGGCTGGGGGAACGGAAACGCGCACGGGGCCGGAAGAAACGGGCGCGGATTACCGTAGGCCTGCCGCGACCGCCGTACCGGAGAGCCGATGCCCGCGAACACCACGACCGCCGCCCTCGGGGCGACCGGCCAGCCCGCCGCCGTACCGGCCGAGGCGGTCACCCCGCTGATGCGCGGGATCGCCGTGCTGCGGCACCTGACCGAGGCGGGCGGCACACTGAGCCCGAGCGGCCTGGAACGGGCCACCGGACTCGCCCGCTCCACCATCGACCGGATCACCTCGACGCTCGCGCGCATGGGGTACGTCCGTCTCGACGGCCGGGAGGCGGTCCTCACCCCGCGCCTGATGGAACTGGGCAACGCGTACCTGTCCGCCCTGCGCCTGCCGGCCCTCCTCGCCGTCCGCGCCGACGAACTCGCCGACGAACTCGACGAGTCGGTGTCGCTCGCGGTGGGCGACCGCGACGGCATCCGCTTCATCCACCAGGCCACCCGCCGCCGCGCGATGTCCCTCAGCTTCCGCATCGGCGACCTGCTCCCGGCCGAACGCACCGCGCCCGGACCGCTGTTCGCCGCCGAGTGGAGCGACGACGACTGGGCGCGCTGGCGCGCACGCCGGGCGGCGGACCCGCAGGACCAGGCCTTTCCCGCCGTACCGCCACGCGAACACACCCACCCCGACGAGGAGTTCGAGCACCGGGCGGCACAAGCGGCGGCGGACGGCTGGGCGCTGGACGACCAACTGATCGAACCGGGCCTGGTCGCGGTGGCCGTACCCGTACGCGATCCCCGCACCGGCCAAGTCGCCTGTGTGGCAAGCGTGGTGAGCCACACCAGCCGCCATACCGCCGCCGGTCTGCGCGACACGCTCCTGCCCCGGCTGCGGGCGGCGGTGACGGACATGGAACGCGAGCTGCGCGAGTCCCCGCCGCCGGAGCCGACCGCGCCGCCGTCGGGGCTTGCGACCTGGACGGGGGCGTCGAAGCAGGAGCTGGGGAGGGAGTTCGTGGAATCCCTGGCCCGCGGCCTGACCGTCCTGACGGCCTTCGGCGAGGGCCGCGCGGAGCTGACCCTGACGGAGGTCGCGAAGGCGACGGGCCTGGCACGGGCGACGGCCCGCCGGGCGCTGATCACATACGAGCATCTGGGGCTCGTACGGCCGGGTCCGCACCGCACGTTCACGCTCACCCCGAGGGTCCTCTCCCTGGGCTTTCCGCCCCTCTCCCGCACGACCCTCTCCCAGATCGCGACCCCGCACCTGGCCGACCTCTCCACCCGGGTCCACGAGTCGGCGTCCCTGGCCGTCCTGTCGCCGTCGGGCGAGGAGATCCAGTACACGGCCAGGGTGGCCACGATCCGGGTGATGAGCGTCAACATCACGGTGGGGACGCGGCTGCCGGCGTACGCGACCTCGATGGGGCGGGTGATGCTCGCCGACGTACCTGAAGAGGCGCGCGCACTGGGCGAGTTGAGGGCCCTGACTCCGCGCACGGTCACGGGCCCCTCGGCGCTCTCCGCGATCCTGGACGAGGTCCGTGCGCAGGGCTACGCCCTGGTCGACGAGGAGCTGGAGGAGGGCCTGCGCTCGATCGCGGTGCCGGTCCGTGACCGCACGGGCCGGGTGGTGGCCGCGGTGAACGTCGCGATGCACGCGGCCCGGCACACCGCCGACGAATGCGTCCACGACATCCTGCCCGAGCTGAGGGCGACGGCGGCGGGCATCGAGGCGGACCTGCATGTGGCGGGGAGGTTCACGCGGGTGTCGGTGGCGTGAGGGGCACGCACACCACTCGCTCCCCTTCCGGCCTAGTAGAGACCCTTGTAGAGACGTCCTGACATATCCATTGACAGCCCTCGAGGGCGGCCTCATAGTACGTGGCACTTGGCACTAGAGCGCGCTAATAAAGCGCTCTAGTCACCCGGACCGCACAGCGAGGTGCATGGGACATGCGCAGACACCAACGAGCCGCCACACTCACCGCCACCGCACTGGCCGGCGTCCTGTTCGCCGCGGGCTGCTCCAGCAGCTCGGGCGGCAAGAAGTCCGAGGAGGAGGGCGCGGCCGCCTCGGCGGGCAAGGCGAACACCCCCCGGATGACGGTGGCCATGATCACCCACGCGTCGCCCGGCGACACGTTCTGGGACCTCATCCGCAAGGGCGCCCAGGCCGCCGCCGCCAAGGACAACATCAAGCTCGTCTACTCCAGCGATCCCAGCGCCGGCAACCAGGCCAACCTCGTGCAGAACGCCATCGACCAGAAGGTCGACGGCATCGCCCTCACCGCCGCCAAGCCGGAGGCCATGAAGGACGTGGTGGCCAAGGCCGAGGCGGCCGGCATCCCGGTCGTCGGCTTCAACTCCGGTGTCAGCGACTGGAAGGAGCTCGGCATGCTCGAGTACTTCGGCCAGGACGAGAACATCGCCGGCCAGGCCTTCGGCGAGCGGCTCAACGAGTTCGGCGCGAAGCACGCCGTCTGTGTCATCCAGGAACAGGGACAGGTCGCCCTGGAGGCCCGCTGCGCCGGCCTGGAAAAGGGCTTCAAGGGCAAGACCGACACCCTCTACGTCAACGGCACCGACATGCCGTCCGTGAAGTCGACGATCACCGCCAAGCTCAAGCAGGACAGCTCCATCGACCAGGTCGTCACCCTCGGCGCCCAGATCGCCCTCACCGCCGTGCAGTCCGTGTCCGACGCGGGCACCGACGCCAAGGTCGCGACCTTCGACCTCAACAAGGAGCTCGTCAAGGCCGTCCAGGACGGCACGGTCGAATTCGCCGTCGACCAACAGCCCTACCTCCAGGGCTACCTGTCCGTCGACGCCCTCTGGCTCTACAAGACCAACGGCAACTTCAGCGGCGGCGGCACCGCCCCCGTCCTCACCGGACCGGCCTTCATCACCAAGGACAACGTCGACGAGGTCGCGGACTTCGCGGCGAAGGGGACGCGCTGACCGATCCCGAGGGGGATCACGGCGGCGGGAGGCAGCCTCGTCCGCGATGAGTGGGGCAGCCTCGCCGCCGCTCTCATGTATCGGCACGCAGGTAAACGTTAGGTAATGTGTTCGACCGGGTAGGGCCCGGACAGTCGCTGCGAGGCGGCCACGACCGGCCGCAGACGATCGTGGGTGACGACCGCGAGAAGACAGACTGACCGGGGGAACACCTATGAAGACCGCTCACGCCCTGTCCGGGGCCGGGAGCAGTCCACCGCCGGAGAACGACACGGTCATCGACGTACGCGATCTGCGGATGCGCTACCGCAGCCAGGACGTACTGAAGGGGGTCGGCTTCTCGGCCCGTCGAGGGGAAGTCGTCGTACTGCTCGGCCCGAACGGCGCGGGCAAGACGACCACGATCGAGATCCTGGAAGGCTTCCGGATGCGCTCGGCCGGTGACGTGACCGTCCTCGGCACCGATCCGGCTCGCGGGGACGAGCGGTGGCGTGCGCGCCTGGGCATCGTGTTGCAGTCCTGGCGCGACCACGGCAAGTGGCGGGTGCGGGAGCTGCTGGCACAGCTGGGTTCGTACTACGCGCCGTACTCCACACCCCTCGTACGGCGGCCGTGGGACATCGACGACCTCATCGCCGCCGTGGGGCTCACGGAGCAGGCGAACAAGCGGGTCGGGACCCTGTCGGGCGGGCAGCGCAGACGTCTCGACGTGGCCATCGGCATTGTCGGCCGACCCGAGCTGCTGTTCCTGGACGAGCCGACGGCCGGTCTGGATCCCGAGGCCAGGATCGAATTCCACGGCCTGGTGCGCGGGCTCGCGGACGAGAACACCACGGTTCTGCTGACCACGCACGACCTTGCCGAGGCGGAGAAGCTCGCCGACCGGATCCTCATTCTGGCCGGTGGCCGCATCGTGGCCGACGGCCCCGCCGAGGAGCTGTCCCGGCAGGCATCGGCCGAGGCCACCGTGCGCTGGACCCGGGACGGGAAGCCCTACGAGCAGGCGACGGCCGAGCCGACCTCCTTCGTCCGCCGGCTGTTCGAGGAGCACGGCGAGGCGATCGGCGGGCTGGAGGTGCGCCGGGCGAGCCTGGAGGACACCTACCTGACGATGGTGCGCGAGTCGGAGGCGGGGAGCATCTCCGGCGAGCGCGCGGCACAGGCCTTCGGGGAGGGATCGCGATGAGTCCGGTGTGGAACGCGGCGCGAGCGGGAGTACGGCGTGGCTGCACGGAACTGCGGCAGACCTTCACCACCGGCCAGGACGTGTTCGGATACGTCCTCTGGACGGTCCTGCTCATCGTGCCGCTGTTCCTGGTCAGGGACGATCAGCTGAAGGGTGCCAGCATCTCGGTCGGCGCGTTCATGCTGCCGAGCATGGTGGGGATGACGCTCGCCTTCACCGGCATGATGACCACCGCGCAGCTACTGGCCACCGAGCGCGAGGACGGCACCCTGCTGCGGGCCAAATCCGTGCCTCACGGCATGGTCGGCCACCTGGTCGGCAAGATCGTCATGGTGTCGGGTACGGCCCTCGCCTCCATGGCACTAGCCCTTGCCGCCGGCGTGTTCCTGGTCGAAGACGTTGCCCGGCAGGGCGGCGGAGCATGGCTGACGCTGCTCTGGGTGGTCCCACTGGGCCTCCTGGCCACCCTGCCCATCGGCGCCGTCATCGGCTCCCTCGTCGACAGCCCCCGCACCATCGGCTTGCTGATGCTTCCGGTCATGGGCCTCATCGTGATCTCCGGAATCTACTTCCCCCTCTCAAAGCTGCCCGAGTGGCTCCAGACCGTCGGCCAGATCTTCCCCGTCTACTGGCTCGGCCTCGGCCTCCGCTCGGCCCTCCTCCCGGCCGCCGCGGTCACCGCCGAGCTCGGCGAATCCTGGCGCCACCTGGAGACAGCCGGCGCACTGGGCGCCTGGGCGGCCGCCGGGCTACTCCTCGCACCACCCGTACTCCGAAGGATGGCCCGCCGAGAGTCCGGCTCCGCGATGGCGGAACGGCATCGGAAGGCGATGCAGCGGGTCAGCTAGGGCCTGCCCGGCGGATCAGGCCGGCTGCAAGGAACGGCACCTCGTCAGTGCAGGTGAGCGGGGGCGATGGGGGTACCTCCCGCGCGAGCCGAGCGAAGCCGGTTCGAGCGTGGGGGAGCGTCCAGCTGCAAGGCGGAGGAGGGAGTCGACGCGATGGGGGTCCCCCCGCACGAGCGAAGTTCGAGCGTGGGGGAGTCGGTAACCGACGACAACGCCGCAGATGGGCGTGCCAGACCCCGCGACGCCGGCATGATCCGCCGGACCGGCCCTAGTGGCGTACCGGGGGCGTTGACCGGGTCCGGGCGCAGGCGCGCCGGATTCGGGTCGGTCGGCGAGTGCGGGTGCCTCGGGGTGGCGGGCGCCGACGGTAGCGCCGGCGTGGGCATCCGGCACAGGGCCTCGGCCGGCCTAGCCCTGCACGGGGCGTCTTCTGGCCTGCGGAAACGAGGGACTGCCCACTGCCGATCCCTTATCCGCTAGGCTAGTCGCCGGATCTCGCGGAGATCCTCGCCTTCGTAGCTCAGGGGATAGAGCACCGCTCTCCTAAAGCGGGTGTCGCAGGTTCGAATCCTGCCGGGGGCACAACGCATTTACCGCTCTGACCTGGGGTTTCTCCTCCAGGGAGGGGTTCTCCTCGGCCTCGGACTTCTCGTCCGGGGCCGTTTGCGTGAGCGGACGGAGAGTTGATCTACCGGATATCGCCCGACGGATCAGCATCATCCGACGGCGATGGGAAGTCCTTCAACGCGGGGAACAGCCGTAATGTGCCTGCACTCCCAGTGTGTCCACGTAATGCGGCCCAAGGGCACCGAGAGACTGGGCGGGGTCGGCTGAGGCTGCAATCGCTCAGGGGCTTGCGAGGCTCCCCCGGATCACACTGTCACTGGCCCGCAGAGCAGCCGTCAGTTCTTTCAGCGCATCCGGGGTGGCCGCCGTCCCGAGGGCACAGGAACGCACCAGAGCGCGGCAGTCCTGTACTTGCTGGTCCGTGGCGATCGCAGTGAACAGAGGGTGCGCCAGGTTCTCGCAGGCCGCAGCCGCATAGCCGTCTTCGGTATCTGTCGCCCTGCGGTGGAGGTCCTCGACGATGCGTTGCGCGGCGGGCACCACTGCGGAACCAATCGCGTCGAGGACCGTGAGGCCGAGCCGGATGTCGAAGACGGTCATCCCAGGATCGGCCTGGCGCTCAAGATAGGCGGCTGCCAGTCCCCTTCGCCGCTCTCTACTACGACACCGCGATGGCGGCCACGCCGAACGCGCTCGGCCCCGCGCTGGCCATCACCTCCCCCGACCACATCGTGTACGGCTCGGACTTCGGCGCCCCCTGCGCGAGCGAACCGGTGCTGCGGCAGACGATGACCTCGTTGCTGACCTGTGGCGTGCTCGGCCCCGATGTCGCGGCCGGCGTGGGAGGCCACGCGCATGCGGTCTTCCCGCGCGCCGCCGCCCGGCTGGCTCCGACCGAGAAGGCGACCTCATGACATCGCAGAAGCTCCGTTTCCACATGTGCCCGCACCTCGTGAGCGAGACGGGACTGCACTTGTTCCACGTTGACGCACACCATCGGTGTGGTGGTCAGGCCACCAGCGCGGCCTCGTAGTCGGCGAGACTGCGGTATGCGCTCGGTGCACGTTGTACCCGTCCTCGATCCGCTCAAAGATCGCGGTGTGGGCAGCGGCCCTGCTCGGCGAGGACCGGGTGCCGGTCAGCTGGTTCTTCAAGGCAGCGAAGAACGGCCCGGTCAGTCCCCATCAGCTGCTCAGCGGCGTTCGTGATCACTTCGCAGGCGGAGGAGCACCGCCCGGCGATCGCCCCCGTCACGTCAGGACACCCGGCAGTGCCCTGACGATCGACGACACCGTCCGCCGCAGGGGTGGCACGAACACATCAGCCGACCCGTGTTCGGTGGGGAAACCGATCGACACCGCCGCCACCGCCTCGCCGCCGAGGACGATCGGCATGGCCACACACGACCGTCCGGGCACCGCCTCCTCGACGTCGGTGGCGACCCCACGCTGCCGGACACGTCGCAGCTCACGACGGAGTAGCGCCGGATCCCGTACCGAGGCCGCGGTGAGCGCGCGCAGACGGCCCGTGGTGGTCGCCTCGACCAGGTCGGGGTCCGTGTAGGCCAGCAGTGCCTTGCCCACACTCGTGCAGTGAGCGGGCAGAGCCATCCCGACCTCCGTGGCGAACAACCGCGCCCGCGGCGTGTACAGCTTCTCCACGTAGACGACCTCCGGGCCGCGCAGGACGCACAGATGGATGGTGTGCCCGACGGCCCGGTGCAGATCCAGCAGGCACGGAAGCGCGACGTGGCGGACCGCTCCTTCGGGCGACGCCGCACCGAGGGCCATCATCCGGAACGCGATCCGGTAGCCGGTGCCCTCATGTTCCACCGCCCCCACCTGGACGAGCATCCCGAGGACGCGGTAGGCCGTCGACTTCAGCAGACCGGCGCGGCGCGCCACCTCACTCAGCGTCAACACGCGGCCGTTACGGAACACTTCCAGCAGATCGAACGCCTTCTGCATGACCGACGACGGAACGGCCGTCTCCCGCACTGCGGCTGCATTGCCCATGTGCAGTCCTTTCGAGAACGCCTTGAGAACGATCGTTCCAGGGTCTGTCTCGCGGAGCAGTGCGGTGGCGAGCGGCCGTCCGCGTGGTGCCGCGTGGGGGTGCGCGCAGCGCGCGATGATCTACGAGACAGACCCTGGGGTGGTCAGGCCCTGCTCAGCTTGGCGATCCGCAGCCCGTGCTCGGCGGCCTGCTCGTACCCCGTCTTCATCGACTCTTCGGCCAGCCCTAGCAGGTGCGCCATCTCCGGATTCCAGAACGCGTGGGTCAGCTCCGCCTCGGCGATCTGCAGGTCGAGGCCCAAGACGTCGGCCAGGATCGTGCGCATGTAGGGCGTGGCGTGGTCCCAGCCCTCCTTCGGGGTGCCGGGCCCGTAGCCGCCGCCCCGGCTCAACGTCAGGAGCGCCGGCTTGCCCTTGAGCGGCCAGTCACCGTGCACCCCCACCCGGGGGTGCTTCAGGATCAGGTCGATCCAGGTCTTGACTTGTTCCGGCACATTCCAGTTGTACATCGGCACCGCGAACAGGAACGCGTCGGCCTCGAGCAGTTCCGCGCCGAGACGGTCGAGGAGCTCGTGCGCCTCGGCCGGGGCCGGTGCGGCCGGGTTGACGACTTCGTGGGCGAGCGCCGTCCACGCGTCCCCGGGCAGCGGCTGGACCCCGAGGTCGCGCCGGGTCACGACGCCGCCCGGGTGCTCGGCGAGCCACGCCTGCTCGGCGGTGTCGGCGAGGGCGCGGCTCACCGATCCTTCGGTACGGATGCTCGCGTCGAGACGGAACAGGTTCATGGTGCCGGTACCTCCATAGTTCGGCTGTGATGCAGATAGTATGTACAACAGAACATCTGCTTTCAAGAAAAGTGAGCTGACTAACAGCCCGGCATGACGCGGGTGCCGGTGGTTCGCGACGAACTCCAGTCGAATCTCGGCTGGGCGCCGGGGTCGCGCTTCGCGCCTACGCCAAGGGGGCCGGGCGCATCACCACAGGCATCCCCGGCGGCCTCGCGGCTACCAAGCCCTCGCCGCCGCCTCCCGAAACGGCGCAGCCAGGGGCGAGGGCCCGACGACATCGGCGATTTCGCTCCGGGCCCCCCGGCACGCCCTCGCGTGTTTGTCCCATCGGGCACGGCCGCGTGCCCGCCGAGCATCGCCGCCGCTCCCTCGACGTGGACAGTTGTCAGGGAGACCGCATTGACTCGCACATCCGACGGACCGAACTCAATCGCCCAATAGCGAGCAAGCATCTCGGTGCCGGCCTTCGAGGCGCCGTAAGCCGCACCGACCGCAGCCGGGATTCGCGCCGGGCCCGACCCGATCAGGACGATCGATCTGTTCTGTCGCCGCACCACTCCGGGCACCAAGGCCGCTACCAGCAGGAACGGGGCCCGCATGTTGACGGCGATCTGCCGGGTCGAAACTCGCGACGCCAGTGTGCGCCGTCGGGACGAACTCATCGCCCGATCCCCGACGTCGCTTAAGCCACCAGGGCGTTTCACCCTGCCAACTCGTTACTGACGGCCATGGCACGTCTCCTTGTCATAGTCGGGCCGCGACCCGCCACCCGCTGCGTCATCGCGGAGCCAGAGTGCCCCGCCTCACAGAAAACTATGCAAACAAGATGTTCTGCATGCAAGACTATCTGCCGTCCTGCTGAAAGGTGCTACGGTGATGTGATGTCCTCTGAACCCCGCGGCCGAGCTGGCGAAAGCGCCAAGTGTCTTACCTTGGACAACGACCTGGTATGGGCCATTCGCATGATCTCGGGGGCGCTTCGGCGCGCCGCGGCCGACGCCTCAGAGACGCTGCCCGGAGGATCACGCGCCTACTTGGTGCTCATGGCATTGGCCGAGGCCGGGGACAAACCCCCCACGCAACTCGAACTGGCCGGCCAGGTCGGTCTCGACCGAACGGTGATGACCTACCTTCTCGACGACCTGGAGGGGCAGGGTCTGCTGTCGAGACGCCCGAATCCGCAGGACCGGCGGGCTCGCCACGTGATCCTGTCGGACGAAGGCCGATCGCAGCTGCAGCGCATGCGAACTGATGTCGCGGCCGCTGAAGCACGGCTGCTTGGGGAGCTGAGCGAAGAACAGCGGGCCCAGTTTCGAGACCTCCTGACCCGGGTTGCGCTCACCGCTCAGCGGGGCACTGGCAAAGACTGAGGTGCGTGCATCCTGATTTCCGGCGCACCACACTGGAGCCCACGCTCCAAAGTGTGGGCGGAACAAGGGTCAGGGGCCTGCCGGTGCGCTCACAGTCCGGTGGTGCGGAACGTTCGCGGGGAGTCATCGCAGGCCGCGAGGACTGTCGGCGCCCGGCGGGCCTTCTCCCGCGCCGACCGGTCTCCCTCCCTGTGCATGCGGGAGCGGCCGGTGCGCCGTCGGCGCACCGGCTCCTCCTCGGCTCCGCGCGTCAGGATGCGGTTTCCGCCTGCGCGGCCAGATCCAACGCGATGTCGGTGATCATGTCCTCCTGGCCGCCGACCATGCGCCGTCTGCCGGCCTAGACGAGGATGCTGCGGGTGTCCAGGCCGTGGCGCGCGGCGGCGGTCTCGGCGTGGCGCAGGAAGCTGGAATACACGCCCGCGTAGCCGAGGCTGAGCGTCTCGCGGTCCACCCTCACCTCGCGGTCCTGCAGCGGACGTACGAGATCGTCGGCGGTGTCCATCAGCGGGAACAGATCACATCCGTGCTCGAAGCCCATCAGGTCGGCGACCGCGATGAAAGCCTCGAGCGGGCAGTTGCCCGCGCCTGCCCCCTGACCGGCGAGCGAGGCGTCGACGCGGACAGCGCCGCTCTCGACGGCGACGACGGTGTTCGCTACGCCCAGGGCGAGGTTGTGATGGGCGTGGATGCCCAACTCCGTGGCCGGGTCGAGGACATCACGGTAGGCGCGGAAGCGGTCGCGGACATCGTCCATGGTGAGCCGGCCGCCGGAGTCGGTGACGTAGACGCAGTGAGCGCCGTACGACTCCATGAGCCGCGCCTGGCGGGCGAGTTCGGCCGGTTCGGCCATGTGGGACATCATCAGGAACCCGGCGACGTCCATCCCCAGCTCCCGCGCGGCGGCGATGTGCTGGGCGGAGATGTCGGCCTCGGTGCAGTGCGTGGCGACGCGCACTGAGCGGATGCCCAGGGAGTGCGCCTGCTTGAGGTCGTGGACCGTTCCGATGCCGGGCAGGAGAAGAGTCGTGGGGACGGCCCGGCGCACGGCGCCCACCACCGCCTCGATCCACTCCCAGTCCGTATGGGCGCCGACGCCGTAGTTGATGCTGGAGCCGGCCAGACCGTCGCCGTGGGCGATCTCGATCGCGGTCACCCCGGCGGCGTCCAGGGCGGCGGCGATCGTAGCGGCCTGGTCGACGGTGTAGCGGTGCCGGACGGCGTGCATGCCGTCCCGCAGAGTGACGTCCTGGACGTACAGGCGGGCCATCTTCAGGCCACCTCCGTGGAACGGTGTGCGGCCATGCGTTCTGCGGTGCGCAGCGCGGCCGAGGTCATGATGTCGAGGTTTCCTGCGTAGGCCGGGAGGTAGTCGGCGGCGCCCTCGACCTCCAGGAAGACGGAGACCTTGAGGACCTCGCCCGCGCCCGGGGCGAAGGTGCGCAGCGGGTCGTCGGCCGCCACCTTCGCGAACTGCACCTTCTGCTTGAGCCGATAGCCGGGCACGTAGTCCTGCACGAGCGCGACCATCTCCTCGACCGACGCCCTGACGGACTCGGTGGCGCAGTCGGAGACCAGGCAGTGCATGGTGTCCCGCATGATCAGCGAGGGTTCCGCCGGGTTGAGGATGATGATCGCCTTGGAACGCGTGGCGATCGGCATCGCGGGGAAATCCGCGATGCCGATCTCGACGGGTGTGTGGTTCTCGTGGTGGATCGGGGCCGCGTGGTCAGCCCGCCGTCTGCTGCATCGGTTCCGGGGTGGCCGTCCGGTGGCGCCGGGCGGCGAGGCCGAGTGCGGCGGTGGCGGCGGCCCCGGCGAGGGCGAGTACGCCCAAGGCGTTCGCCAGGGTGCCGACGGCGGAGGCGAGCGCGAGGACCACGAGCGGGCAGATGAACTGGCCGAGGAAGAAGAAGCCCGTCCACAGGCCGGTGCCGCGGCCGCGGTCGGCGTAGTGGAGCTTGGACATGGCGAGGGTGAGCAGGCTCGGCAGCATGATGCCGCTGCCGAGGCAGTTGATCACCGCGCCGGCGGTCAGTACGACGGGGGTGGGGGCGAGCCAGATCACCGCGAAGCCGAGGGCGGACAGGCCGAAGGCGGTGGGCAGCCAGGCTTGCGGGCTGCGGCCGGCCTTGGCGAAGACGGCGGCGCCGATCACGACCGCGGCACTGGAGCCGGCTGTGGCCAGTCCGATCACGCCGGGGTTGCTCACGCCCATGTCGTTCAGGAGGAATGCCATCTCCACCTGGACGGTGTAGAAGAGGATGGCGCCGAAGAGGGTCAGCGCGCAGGTGCCGGCCAGCGGACGCCAGGGGAAGGGTCTCTTGGCCATCGGTTCCGAGGCGGTGAGGGAGGGCTCGTCCGCGTGGTCCGCCAGCCGGGGCCGCGGCAGGAAGGCGGCCATGGCCGGGGCGAGCAGCAGGCTCACCGCGTAGGCCCAGAACGGTGCGCGCCAGCCGGCCGATCCGGCCGCGCCGCCCAGCACGAAGAAGGCCGTCGCGGAGATCGAGGCGCACATCGTCTGCATCGCGAGGTAGCGGTCGCGTTGCCGGCCGGAGTAGTAGTCGCCGATCAGCGTGGTGCTGCAGGTCATGATGGCGGCTTCGGCGACACCGACGAGGGCGCGGCTGGCGACGATGGCGCCGAGGGAGTCCAGCCACAGGGGGGCGGTGCCGAGGATCGCGTACAGCACGGTCGAGACGACGAGCAGGCGTTTGCGGCCGAGGCGGTCGACGAGGACGCCGGCGAACGGGGCCAGCAGCGCCAGGGAGAGGGCGGGGATGGTCAGGGCCATGGGGACGAGCGCGGCGACGCCCGGCACGTCGGCGAAGTGGGCCTGCATCTGCGGCAGGACGGGGGCGATGAGTACGGCGCCCAGGATGGGCAGGCAGCTTCCAGCCATCAGCAGAGTGAGGCGAAGCCGGTGGCCGGGGCCGGAGACGGTCTGCTCGGGTCGGTCGTCTGCGACAGCTTCGGACGGCGGGGAAGGGAGCGGTGGCACGGATGCAGGCATGCGGGAACTCCACGTGGCGGGTCGGGAGGGGGACGGGGCGGTGCGGCCGTCGTGGTCGGGCCGCCCGGTACCCGTGGCAGGTTCGGAGCGGGGTGCCGATGACTGCCGGGCGTCGCGGCGGGCCGGCTCGCCGGGCGCCTGCGCGGTCCCGGCAGCGGGGGATGGTGTGGCTCCGGCGCCGGGTGGAGACGACTATGGGCCAACGGACAGGTCCTGCCTAGCCCTCATCCGATCGATATCGAAGATGTGGATCATCCGGACCTTGGATGCCAGGCACCTGCACGGACCCGCTATCTCGATGCGACCGTGGCGATACGGCCGGGATCGGAAGCGGCCAGCTCCGCCCCCACGCGGGCCGCGGTCTCGCGCAGCCAGATGTGGGCCGCGTCGTGGGTGTGCACCGGGTGCCACCACAGTGCCTCCTGGAGAGGCACCGCCCCGTAGGGAGGTTCCATGAGGCGTACGGCGGCCACGCCGCGCAGCAGCTCGGCCAGGCGCTGCTGCACCAGAGCGATCCGGCGGGTGCCGGCGACCAGGAAGGGCAGCGCCTGGAAGCTGTCGACGGAGATCTCCACGTGGGGATCGACACCGAGCATGCTCAGCTGCCGGGCGGCCGGAGCGTCGTAGGCGCGCTGGTAGATGACCCAGGGCAGCCGTGCCAGGTCGTCCATGGTCAGCTGGTCGCCGACCTCGTCGTTCGTCTCGGCCACCAGGAAGGCCCAGCGGTCGGTGAACAGCTCGACGGCGGGGAAACCGCCGATGATGCCGCGCGGCATCAGCAGCCCGTCGGCCGTGCTGAGCAGCGGTGCGGTGTCCTCCGTGACGTCGATGGGCGTCCGCTGGAAGCGCAGCCGTACCCCCGGGGCCTCGGCGTGCACGGTCCGGGCGAGCTCGGCGCCGAACACGGCGAGGGCGTAGTCGGAGGTGAGCAGGGTGAACTCGTGCTCCTCGCTGCCCGGGGCGAAGTCGGCCCTGCTGCTGAAGACCCGTTCCAGCAGGTCGCAGGCGGTCGAGGTGCGGTCCAGCAGAGCGCGGCCGAGGGCGGTCAGTTCGTACTGTTTGCCGACGCGCGCGAGCAGGTCGTCGTCGAAGTGGCGGCGCAGGCGGGCCAGGGCCGCGCTCATCGCCGGCTGGCTGAGCCCGACGCGCTGCCCGGCGCGGGTGACGTTGCGCTCCTCCAGCAGGGCCCGCAGGGACAGGATGAGATTGAGATCGAGGCCGGAGAGGGACACGACGACTCCAGAGCGAGGCCGCTTGCGGCGGAGACATTTACCCGACAGATGATCAGCATCTGAAGAATCTATTTCCCAGATTACGCGGTGGAGGCCACATTGGTCCCACCGCAATCTGGAGGACATTCCCGTGAAACCCGCAGCCGCTTCCGCGTCCTTCTCCGGACCCTTCGCCCTTGGCGTTCTCTCCGCCCCTGACCAGGCGTCTTTCCCCGGTCTTGTGATCCCCGGGGGGCGCGTGCTGGATCTTCGCACAGCCCTCGGAGAGCCGGCCCTGACGACCCGGGGGATTTTCGAGCACTGGGACGAGATGCTCCCTCGCCTGCACGAGCTCGCGGCCGACGAGACGGCCGACTGGCGACCATTGGAGCACCTGCGGGCGCACGCGCCGGTCGAGCCCCGCCAGGTCTTCCAGTCCGGGGCCAACTACCGGCAGCATGTGATCGACCTGGAGGTCGCCCACCGCTCCTGCGACGACCCCCGCACCGTGGAGGAGGCGCGCGCGGAGATCGCCGCGGTCATGGACCGGCGGGCGGCAGAGGACCTGCCGTACGTGTTCATCGGCCTGCCGAGCGCGATCGCCGGCCCGTTCGACGACGTCGTACTTCCGGACTGGGCGCAGCAGCCGGACTGGGAGCTGGAGCTGGCGGCCGTCATCGCCAGGCCCGCCTACCGGGTGACGGTCGAGGAGGCCCTGGAGTACGTGGCCGGCTACACCATCGCCAACGACCTCACCGACCGCGCCACCGTCTTCCGCCGGGACATGCCCGCCATCGGCACCGACTGGCTGCGCTGCAAGAACGCCCCCGGCTTCACCCCGCTCGGCCCCTGGATCGTGCCCGCCGAGTCGATCGCCGACCCGGGTGACCTGCGTGTCACGCTGAAGCTCAACGGCGAGACCATGCAGGACGAGTCCACCAAGGACATGCTCTTCGGCATCGCCCGGCTGGTGTCGTACATCTCCCAGACCTCCCGGCTCCTGCCCGGCGACCTTGTGCTCACCGGCAGCCCGGCCGGCAACGGCATGCACTGGGGACGGCTGCTGCGCGACGGCGACGTCATGGAGGGTTCCATCACGGGTCTGGGCGCGCAGCGCACCCGCTGCGTCGCCGAGAGGACCGCGTCGTGACGGCCCCGCTCGACCCCACGGACGCCGAGAGCGCGATCGCCGAAGCCGCCAAGCGGTATTCCAATTGGGGGCGTTGGGGCGAGGACGACGTGCTCGGCACGCTGAACTTCCTCGACGAGGCCAAGCGCCGCGAGGGTGCGGCACTGGTCCGCCGGGGCGTGAGTTTCTCGCTGTCGCAGCGGTTCGACATGAACGGCCCGCAGAAGGGCTGGCGCCGCCGCACCAACCCCGTCCACACCATGCTGGACACGGGAACGGACGCGGCGCTGGGCAACCAGGGCTTTCCGCACGGCATCGGCGGCGCCGACGACGTGATCGCGATGCCGCTGCAGTGCTCCACCCAGTGGGACGGGCTCGGGCACATCTTCGACCACGGCAAGGCGTGGAACGGACGCGACGCCGCGAAGACCGTCACCTCGGACGGCGATCTGGTCACCGGCATCGAGCACATGGCCCCGTACGTCGCCGGGCGCGGAGTCCTCCTCGACGTCGGCCGGGTGATCGGCGACGAACGCGGAGAACTGCCGGACGGTTTCGCGATCACCGAGGAGCACCTGACCGCGACGGCCGAGGCGCACGGCGTGGCCGTCGGCCGCGGGGACATCGTCGTCGTCCGGACCGGGCGGCTGACGCGCGCCCGCCGCGAGGGCTGGGGCGACTACGCGGGCGGAGACTCGCCCGGTCTGTCCTTCACCACGGCCGGCTGGCTGCACGCGAGCGAGATCGCCGCGATCGCCACCGACACGTGGGGCTTCGAGGTACGGCCGAACGAGTTCGACGGCGCCTTCCAGCCGCTGCACCAGGTCGTCATTCCCAACATGGGCCTGTTGATCGGCGAGATGTGGGACCCCGACGCTCTCGCGGACGACTGCGCGTCCGACGGCGTGTACGAGTTCTGGCTCACCGCCGCGCCCCTGCCCATCACCGGAGCCGTCGGCTCCCCCGTCAATCCGGTCGCCGTCAAGTGACCTGCCCAACAAAGGAGTTGGTCGTGGAAGGAAAGAGAGTCCTGGTCATCGGAGGGGGCACCTCCGGCAACGTCATGACCGTGCTGCTGCGGCGGGCCGGCATCGACGTCGACCTCGTCGAGGTCAGGCCGGACTGGAACGTACGCGGCTCCGGCATCACGCTTCAGGGCAACGCCCTGCGCGTGCTGCGCGAGATCGGCGTCTGGGACGAGGTCCGCGAGCACGGCTTCGGCTTCGACGCCCTGGGGCTGACGACGCCTGACGGCACCGTGCTCCACGTCGGCGACGTCCTCCGCACCGGCGGAGACGACCTCCCCGCCACCCTGGGCATGCAGCGCCCGGTGCTCCAGCGCATCCTCGTCGACGCCGTCCGGGCATCCGGCGCGAACGTCCGGCTCGGCACCACCGCCGAGATCCTCACCCAGGACGACACGTCAGTGACCGTCCGGTTCAGTGACGGCACCGAGGGCCGCTATGACCTCGTCGTGGCCGCCGATGGCCTGCACTCCGCGACCCGTGCCGCCATCGGCATCGACGTCAAACCCGAGCCGACCGGCATGGCCATCTGGCGTGTCCCGGCGCCCCGCCCGGCCGGAGTGGAGCGCAGCGACCTCGCCCACGGCGGGCCCTGCTACATCGCCGGCTACACGCCCACCAGCGAGGACACGATCTACGCCTATCTGGTGGAGCCCAGCCGCGACCGTGCGACGATCCCGCCCGAGTCCTACGCGCAGGAGATGCGCCGCCTCGCCGAGGGCTACGGCGGTGCCTGGGACGAGATCCGTGACTCGATCAACGACCCGGCGCGGGTGAACTACACCTGGTTCGACCGGATGCTGGTCGAGGGGTCCTGGCACCGGGGCCGGGTCGTCCTCGTCGGCGACGCCGCGCACTGCTGCCCGCCCACGATGGCCCAGGGCGCGGCGATGGCCCTGGAGGACGCCTGGGTGCTGTCCCAGCTGCTGACCAGCGGATCCGCGTGGGACGAGGAACTGCTCACGCGCTACTACGAGCGGCGGATCGACCGGGTCCGGATGGTCGTCGAAGCGTCCGTGCAGATCGGGCAGTGGCAGCTCGACGGCGTGCCCGGTGATGTGCCCGGGCTGCTGGACGCCACCATGCCGGTGCTCAGGGAGCTGCCGTGACGGCCCTCCCTCCCCGGGCCACCGCTGGGAGGCGCCCCCAGCCCGACCACCGCCCCTCGCCGAGCGCTGACGCGCGCACTTCCCCGACTGTCGACGTACACGCGCACGTCCTGATCCCGGAGGTCGAGGCCCTGGTGGCCGACCTGCCGGGCCTGGCAAAGGCCAAGGCCCTCGACGCCCGACGCAACGGGCCCGCGGCCCAGGCCGTCAGCGGCCCCATGGTCGCCGAGCGCATCCCGAGGCTGACGGACGTCGCCGTACGACTTGCCGCGATGGACGCGCAGGGTGTGGACGTCCAGCTGGTCAGCCCGTCGCCCTCGCACTACCACTACTGGGCGGACGAGGAGACCGCGGAGAAGGTGTACCGGCTCGCGGGCGAGGCGACGGCCGCCCACTGCGCCCAGGCGCCCGGCCGGCTGCACGGTCTGGGCCTCGTCCCCCTGCAGCACCCGGAATCGGCGGTGCGCGCGCTCGAACTCGCCATGGGCATGGGCCTGTTGGGTGTCGAGATCTCCTCGCACGCGCCGGGCCGGGAGCTGTCGGATCCGGCGTATGAACCCTTCTGGACCCGGGCCGAGGAGACAGGGGCGATCCTCTTCCTGCACCCCTTCGGCTGCACGCTCGACGAGCGCCTCGACCAGTGGTACCTGTCCAACACCGTCGGCCAGCCCACCGAGAACGCCGTCGCGCTCTCGCACCTGATCTTCTCCGGGGTGCTGGACCGGCACCCGGAGCTGAAGGTCATCGCCGCGCACGGGGGCGGCTATCTGCCCACCCACATCGGCCGCTCCGACCACGCCTGGTCGACCCGCTCCGACGCGGGCACGGGCTGCGCCCACCTGCCCAGCAGCTACCTCAAGCGCTTGTACTTCGACTCGCTGGTCCACGACCCGCAGGTACTGCGGGCGCTGATCGGCGCGGTCGGCCCGGACCGTGTGCTGCTCGGCTCCGACTTCCCCTTCGACATGGGCACCGAGGACCCCGTCGGCGCACTGCGCGCCGCACGCCTGCCCGACGACGACTTCCACGCCGTGCGCGGTGGCAACGCGACAACCCTGCTGCGCCTCGCCTGACCCCCACACCGGAGGAAACCCACCATGAGCGCACGCCTGCTCACCCATCTGCGGCATGTCGACCTCGCCGTGCCCGACTACGACAAGCAGCTCGACTTCTACGCCGGCGTCTGGGGCCTGACCCAGGTCGCCGAGGACTCCGGCATCTCCTTCCTCGCCGCCGAGGGCAGCCCCGAGCAGTACGTGGTGCGGCTGCGCAAGGCCGAGGAGAAGCGCCTCGACCTCGTCTCGTACGGCGCCGGCTCCACCGAGGACGTGGACACCCTCGCCGAGCAACTCCTCGCGGGCGGCGCGCAGTTGATCTCCCAGCCGGGCAAGATCGACACACCCGGCGGCGGCTACGGCTTCCGCTTCTTCGACGTCGACGGCCGCACCATCGAGGTCTCCGCCGACGTCGAGGCCCGGCAGCACCGCAGGATCGAGGAGAAGGAGGCGATCCCGGTCCGCCTGTCGCACGTGGTGCTCAACTCCCCCGACCTGAACAGGACCCGTGAGTGGTACGAGACCCACCTCGGCTTCCGGCTCTCCGACACCCTCGGCACGCCGCACATGGGCGAGGTCATGCACTTCATGCGGATCTCCAACCAGCACCACTCCATGGCTATCGCCAAGGGCCCGCACACCTCCCTGCACCACGTCTCCTTCGAGATGCGCGGCCTGGACGAGTACATGCGCGGCTCCGGCCGCGTGATCCGCGCCGGCTTCAAGAAGGTCTGGGGGCCGGGCCGGCACTTGGCGGGCGACAACACGTTCACGTACTTCCTGGACCCGCACGGCAACACCGCCGAGTACACGACGGAACTGGAGCTGCTGGACGAGGACACCTGGCACCCCCACGTCTACGACTTCTCCCAGCCCGAGGTCACCGACCAGTGGGGCACCGCCAATCCCATGAACGAACTGGTCGCCAAGGAGTCCTTCAACGACGTCGACCGCGGCTGTTTCGTCGCCCCGCCGGTCTGACCCCCTCGAACCCTGGGGACGCGGTGGCCCTGTCAACCGCCCTGACGCCCTTGCCGCGTCCCCGGTTTCCACCGCTGTTCGAAGACCGCCGGAGCCTGGAGCCGTGCATGCGTTTCGCCACCTATGAACATCGACATCAGCGCCGGGTCGCCGTCGTGGAGGAGGACGGCACCCTCCACCCGGTGCCCGGGGCGCGCTCGCTCACGGAGCTGATCCGCTGCGGCGACGGACTCGACGCACTCCTTCGTGCCGGCGCCGCCACGCTCGACGTCCCGCCGGGCCCTCACGTGTCCGAGGTGCGGCTGCTGCCACCGCTTCAACCGCCCACCGTGCGGGACTTCGTCACCTTCGAGGAGCACGTCGAAGGGGTACGGCGGTCCGTGGACGGCGTCGGCGGGGTGCCCGAAGCCTGGTACGACGCCCCGACGTTCTACTTCACCAACCCGTACGCCGTCGTCGGCGCCCACGACGACGTCCCGGTGCCGCCGGGCAGCGAAGTCCTCGACTTCGAGTTGGAGGTCGCCGCCGTCATCGGCCGGGAAGGGCGGGACCTGACGCCAGAACAGGCACGGGACCACATCATCGGCTACACCGTCTTCAACGACTGGTCGGCCCGCGACCTGCAGTCCCGCGAGATGCAGGTCCGCCTCGGCCCGTGCAAGGGCAAGGACACGGCCGCCACCCTCGGCCCGTACCTGGTCACCGCCGACGATCTGGAGCCCTACCGCGACACCGACGGCTTTCTGCGCCTGGCGCTGACCGCCTCGGTGAACGGCGAGGTCGTCGGCAAGGACCTGCTGTCCAACATGAGCTGGACCTTCGAGGAGATGGCCGCCTACGCCTCACGCGGCACCGTCGTCCGCCCCGGCGACGTGCTCGGCTCCGGCACCTGCGGCAACGGCGGCTGCCTCGCCGAGCTGTGGGGCGTCCGGGGCGAGCAGTCCCCGCCCCCACTGAAGCCGGGAGACACCGTCACCCTCACCGTGGAGGGCATCGGCACGGTCTCCAACACCGTGGTCGCGGGCAGGGAGCCCGAGCCGCTGCCGACCGCCCGCCGCCGCACTCGGGAGCGGCCGTGAACGACCTGCACCCCAAAAGACTCCTCGGCAAGGTCGTCGTCGTGACCGGCGCCGCGCGCGGCCAGGGCGCCGCCGAGGCCGAGGTCCTGACCCGCGAGGGCGCCCGGGTCATCGCCACCGACGTGACCGAGGCCCCCGGCTGCCGCCGCCTCGACGTCACCGACGAGGAGCACTGGGCGGAGCTGGCCGCCGAACTGCGGGAGTCGTACGGCCAGGTGCACGGCCTGGTCAACAACGCGGGCATCACATGGCGCGCCCGCCTCGACGAAGTGACCCCCGACGACTTCGCCCGCGTCCACGCCGTCAACGTCACCGGCCCGCTCCTTGCCATCCAGCACCTGACGCCGCTGATGCCGCCCGGCTCGTCCATCGTCAACGTCGGTTCCACCGCCGCGCTCAGCGGCCACTACCCGGTCGCCTACACGACCAGCAAATGGGCACTGCGCGGCCTGTCGAAGACCGCGGCCACGGAGCTCGGCCCGCGCGGCATCCGCGTCAACACGATCCACCCCGGCTTCATCGAGACCGAGATGACCGCCTCCGCCGCCCCTGCCTTCCGCGAGGCGAACATCCGCGAGACCCCTCTCGGCCGCACCGGCACGGTGGACGAGGTCGCCCCGCTCGTGGTCTTCCTCCTGTCCGACGAGTCCTCCTTCATCACCGGCGCCGAGATCCCGGTCGACGGCGGACTCACCGCGCACGGCGGCGTCAAGTCCATCTCGGACGCTCTGGGTTCGGCTGCTGTGGATTCGGCTGCTTCGAGTCCGGAGGGGAATTGAAACGCTGGAAGGGGAGGATGGCCCTGATGTCGGGCACGACCCGCGGCCAGGGACGCGCGGCCACGCTGTGGTTCGCGGCCGAGGGCGCGATCGTCGTCGGCGGCGACCTGCGGCACGAGTCCGGGCTCAAGACCCAGCGTCTCGTCACGAAGGCGGGCGGCACGGCCCTCACCTCCGGCCCGCTCGACGCCACCGACGAGGACTCCGTCCGCGCCTGGGTCGAGGAGGTCGCGGACGCCTTCGGGGGCATCGACATCCTCTACGCCAACGCCAACGCCTTCCGTTTCGGTGCCGTCGACACCCAGCCGTACGAGTACTTCGGCTGCACGATGCGCGCCGAGCCGGACTCGGTATGGCCGGCCGCGCAGGTCGCCCGGCCCCACCTGGTGCGCAGTCGCGGCTGCATCGTCACCGTGGGGTCCACAGCGGACCTGATCGGTTCGCTCACCAACAAGCGGACCGCCTCCACCAGCTCTCGGCTTCGCTCGAGCCGGGAGGTGCCGTCTTCCTCACCTCCGACGAGGCGTCCTGCATCACCGGCGCCAACCTTGTCGTCCGACAGCGGCTGCTCGTCCGTAGTCCTGGGCTGAAAGGACCACTTCCGTGAACAAGGTAAGAGCGAATGCCGACGAGGCGGTCGCCGACATTCCCGACTGCGTATCTCTGGCTGTTGGCGGCTTCGGCCTCAGCGGCATCCCCGAAGTGGTGATCCGGGCCCTGCACGAGCAGGGCGCCACCGGCTTGCAGGTCGTGTCGAACAACTGCGGCGTGGACGGCCGTGGGCTGGGCGTGCTGCTCGCCGCCGGCCGGATCGCCCGCGTGACGGGCAGTTACGTGGGCGAGAACAAGGAGTTCGCCCGCCAGTACCTGTCGGGCGAGCTGGAGGTGGAGCTGGTGCCGCAGGGCACACTGGCCGAACGGCTGCGCGCCGGCGGCGCGGGCATCCCCGCCTTCTACACCCCGGCCGGTGTGGGCACCCAGGTCGCGAACGGCGGTCTGCCGTGGAGGTACGCGGCGGACGGCTCGGTCGCCGTGGCCTCCCCACCCAAGGAGACCCGCGACTTCCACGGCCGACCGCACATCCTGGAGCACGCCATCACCACCGACTTCGCCCTCGTCCGGGCCTGGCGGGGGGACCGGCACGGCAACCTGGTCTTCCGCCGCGCCGCGGCCAACTTCAACCCGCTCGCGGCGATGGCCGGCCGGATCACGATCGCCGAGGTCGAAGAGCTCGTGGAACCGGGCGAGCTGAGCCCCGACACCGTCCACCTCCCCGGCGTCTTCGTCCAGCGGATCGTGGAGCTCACCCCCGCTCAGGCCGCTGACAAACAGATCGAGAAGAGGACAGTACGAGCATGAGCACGACGATAGACACGCCCCGCGGCTGGACCCGCGACCAGATGGCCGCCCGCGCCGCCGCCGAACTCACCGACGGCTCCTACGTCAACCTCGGCATCGGCCTGCCCACACTCATCCCCGGCCACCTCCCGCCGGGCGTGCATGTGGTGCTGCACTCCGAGAACGGCATCCTCGGCACCGGCCGTTATCCGACCGCCGACGAGGTCGACCCGGATCTCATCAACGCGGGCAAGGAGACCGTCACCGTCCTGCCGGGGGCCTCCTTCTTCGACTCGGCCCTGTCCTTCGGCATGATCCGCGGCGGTCACATAGACACCGCGGTGCTGGGCGCCATGCAGGTGTCGGAACGCGGTGACCTGGCCAACTGGATGATCCCCGGAAAGATGGTCAAGGGCATGGGCGGGGCGATGGACCTGGTCCACGGCGCCCGCCGGGTCATCGTCCTGATGGAGCACACCGCCAAGGACGGCAGCCCGAAGATCCTGACCGAGTGCACCCTGCCGCTCACCGGCGAACGGTGCGTCCACCGCGTCATCACCGACCTCGGCGTCCTCGACATCACGCCCGACGGCCTCACCATCGTCGAGACCGCACCCGGCATCACCCTCGACGAGATCACCGCGAAGACGGCCGCGCCCCTGCGGGCCGACGCCGTCACCGCTGCCTGCTGAACGCGGTCGTCCACGACCCCGCTCGCAGGTTCGGGCAGCGGCCCGTCACCACGGCCCGAACGCGGCCAAGCCGGGAGGTCCTCCAGCCCGGGTGCCCCCTCTCCGGGCCGACGACGCTATTGCCGACAGTGTGCTCGTCCGCCTCGCCCTCCCCCGTGGCGCGCCAAGATACGCCCCTCGGCCGCAGGTCAGAATTTCCCACACGCGTGAGCGATGCGTGAGCGGACGGCGTGGGACGAGCCGTCACACGCTGGTTCTTCTCTCCGTACGCACCAGCGCTGATCAGGCAGAACAGCACTACGCGTGTCGCAGGTTCGAATCCTGCCGGGGGCACAGAGAAGCAGCAGGTCAGAGGCTCTGCCGTCCGAGTGGGCAGCAGGGCCTCTTGATCTCGCAGCACACACGAGGCGTGCGCCTCGGGACTCTGATGAGAGCCATCGGTCCTGTGAACATCACCCTCCACGTCGGCGGCCACCCACGAGCCCGGTCTCGTAGGCGACGATCACGAGTTGGGCTCGGTCGCGCGCACGCAGCTTGGCGAGTAGGCGCCCGATGTGGGTTTTGACCGTGGCCAAGCTCAGGTGGAGGTGCTGTGCGATCTCCGTGTTGGACAGACCTCGCGCGATCAGGCCAAGGACCTCCAGCTCCCGGTCGGTGACCCCGTCCAGCGAGCGGCTGGGCGGGCGGGCAGGTTCTGGGCGGCGGGCGAACTCCGCGATCAGGCGGCGGGTCACCGAGGGGGCGAGCAGCGCCTCCCCCGAGGCGACGACACCGATGGCGGTGAGGACCTCGGCCGGCGGGGTGTCCTTGAGGAGGAAGCCCGCGGCGCCGGCGCGCAGGGCGGCGTAGACGTACTCGTCCAGGTCGAAGGTGGTGAGGATGAGGACGCGGACGCCGGACAGGGCCGGATCCGAGCAGATCTGCCGGGTCGCCTCGATGCCGTCGCAGTCCGGCATGCGTACGTCCATCAGCACGACGTCCGGCCGTCCGCTGCGGGCGAGTTCGACGGCCTGCGCTCCGTTCGCAGCCTCGCCCACGGCCGTCATGCCGGGCGTGTGGTCGACGAGGACCCGGAAGCTGCCGCGCACCATCGCCTGGTCGTCGACGATCAGTACCCGGACGGGAGTCACGTCGGTCATGTTGTTTGGTTCCCTTCGACGGGCAGGCGGACGGATACCGCGAAGCCGCCCTCGGGCCGTGGCCCCGCCTCGAAGCTGCCGCCGTACATCATCGCCCGCTCCCTCATCCCCAAGAGGCCATGACCGCCCGGTAGTTCGCGGACGGTCCTGCCGGGTATGGACGGTGGTCCCTCGTCCGCGACATCGATGCGGACCTCTCGCGCATCCGCCTCTACGATGACCTGGCAGCGGGTCGGGGCAGCGTGCCGGACCACGTTGGTGAGGGACTCCTGGACGATCCGGTAGATGGTCAGCTGTGTCCCCTCGGCCAAGCCCTCCGTGGCGTGCACCGTCAAGTCGACGTCCACGCCCGCCCTGTGTGCCTCGGCGGCGAGCGAGCCGATCCGGTCGAGATCCGGTACGGGTCCCAAGGGCGCGCTCTCGGTACGCAGCACGCCGAGCGTACGGCGCATCTCGGCCAGCGCAGAACGGCTCGTCTCCTCGATGACCTTGAGGGCGGCCCGCGCCTCCTGCGGGTCGGCCTCCGCCACATGCCCGGCAACGCCTGCCTTGACGGCGATCAGGCTGAGGTTGTGCGAGACGATGTCGTGCAGCTCACGAGCGATCCGCAGACGCTCCTCGTCCAGTGCGCGTTCCGCCCGGCGCCGCTGTTCCCGGGCGCCCTCGGCCCGGCGGCCGCGCACGGTGAACCCCGCGCCCCAGGACCCGCCGATCACCAGGAGCACGAGCCCGGCCACCCCGACGGCGCCCTGCCAGTCTTCGGCGGGAGTGACCACCGCCTCGCCGAGGTAGACGGCACCGCACGCCACCGGCAGAGACACCGCGAGGGCGGGCACGGACCGGCGGGCGGGCTCGGCCAGTCCGACGAGGTAGGCCGCAAGCCCGGCGGCGGCGTATGGCTCACGGGGGATGTCGAGAAGCGATGCCGTAGCCAGGGTGGTCAGTACGGCCACGAGGACCGGGAGCGGCCAACGGCGGCGTACGGCGATCGGCAGGCCGACCGCGGCGGCGATCAGACAGCCGAGCCAAGGAGGCCCTGTGTAGGCGGGCTGGCCGTCGTCGGAAGTCATCCTGGCGAAGCCGACGTACACGGCGGTCAGGGCCAGGGCCGCGATGAGATCGAGGGCGTAGAGATGGCGCTGCCCCTTGGGCTTCATGGCCCGACCGTACCTGTACGCGTGCACTCAACCGGCCTGTCCCAGCAGCACCATCAGCCCGAGCGTCAGCAGGATCAGCGGCACCCAGCGCAGCACCGCCGACCGGCTGGGGCGGGGCGCTTCGCGCAGCAGCGCCAGGCCCAGCGGCACGAGTGCGGCGCACAGTCCGGCAAGGGCCACCAGCGACAGGGGGGCGGTCCCCTTGAGTACTCCGAGGGGCAGTGCCGCGGCGAGACCGAGTGCGGCAGCGCGGACCGGGCCGAGCACCCGGGTGCGCCAGGCGCCGAGGGCAAGGACCACCCACCCGGCGAGAATGGCGAAATTCAGCGTGGCGAAGACATGGAAGGCGCCGTAGCCGGCGGAGACCGCTTCGGTCGCGGCCCCGACTCCCTGGGAACGCACCAGCTGAAAGGCCAGATGGTCCACCCCCGCGTGGAAGGCGCGGGCGAACAGCCCGAACATCGCCAGGACCCCGCCCCACAGGCCCCAGCCGGCGCTCCGCGCCCCGATCCGTGCGGCCAGCACCGCCACAGCGGGCCAGAGCAGCAGGCTGCCTGCGGCAAAGAGGCCATATGCGGTGGCCATCAGGGTGGGGTGCCGGTCGTACGCCGCGAGTTGGTCGGGGAAGAAGAAGTGGAAGCGGGCTCGCAGCAGCGCGCCGGTCAGCATCAGGAGTGGGCCGAGCACCATGGCGGTGCCGCCCACCCAACGTCCGGGGAAGCCGGTGGCCTCCCAACGCTCCACAGGCAGCGCGCCACGCAGTCGGACACCGATCGTTGTGACCGGGGTGGTCATGGATGTCGTCGGGTTCGTCATGCGGACGACGATGCCCTCGCCGTCCCTGCGGGGCGTCGAACCAGGAGCTGAACTGCGGGGTCAGACCTGGGTATGACCCGTCGGGCCACCTGTACAGGCAGCGACTTTCGCTCAATGCATGAGCAGTTGACGCCTTGCCAGGAAGGCATCCCTACGGAACGCATTCAGCACACATGAGGCCGGGAAAGCCCGCGAACACTTGAGAACTACGGAGGGGTATTTCCCAAGGCCAGACACCCCGCAGCCAACGTTTCCGCAGGTCACAGCCCTACGCAAGGAAAACTCCTAAAGCGGGTGTCGCAGGTTCGAATCCTGCCGGGGGCACAACGCGTCACCACTCTGGCCTGGGGTTTCTTCCCCGGGGAGGGGCTTTATTCGGCCTCGGACTCCTCGTCCGGGGCCGTTTGCGTGAGCGGACGGGGAGTTGATCTCCGAAACTCCTCCCCGCGGTCTCGGTGTCGGGGTGCGTGATGGCGTTGGCCGCTCTCAGGACCACGCCGACGAACCCGTCCCCCAGCTGCAGGACGACGGCCCGCAGGAACCGCTCGTGGCGAAAGAACACGCCGACCGTTTCGGCCACTGCCGCGCGGACGAGTTCGTCGCGGGCAGGTCTGCCCATCGGCTGGTGTCGGCGAATACCCGCTGCTCCGCGCGCAGGTTCTGGTGCCGTCGCAGTTGACACCAGCGCCGAATGTGCAGGGCATCTGTCACCAGGACGTCGAGGAGCCGCACCCGTCGGCTGCGGTCGGGCGCGGCTCCTCGACGTGAAACGTTGCCGCCGCATGTGTCAGCGGCAACTGGTCTCGGTGTTCAGGCGGTGAAGGAGGTCTCGGCGGGGACCTGGGCCGCCGTTTCCGCGGAGGCTCCGCGCGGGGGCAGGCCGTAGCGCTTGCGGAAGTACGTGGAGAAGTCCTCGTCGAGACGGCGGATACCGTCGGACCGGTCGCGGCGTTCCTGCCGTGTCTGCGCCTCCATCGCCTCCTGGTAGTTGGTCGTGGGATCCGGCAGTAGGGTCTGCTGGATGCGCAGGCCCAGTCCCGTGGTCTTCAGGAGCAGGGCCCGGACCGGCGCGGGGGGCGGGGTCATGCCGTGGACCCGCCAGGTGGTCGGGTGCATCGTCGACGTGACCAGAGCGCGGGCCAGGCCGTGCAGTGGCCTGGGGAAGTTCCGGTAGGCGAACTGGTCGAGGATGGCGAGCGTGACCCAGCGGCCCTCCTCGTTCTCAGGCCAGGGCCGGTTCTCGAACTCGTCGACGAAGGCCGTCAGGGAGTCCCAGTCCTCAGGCATGTCCATGATCGTGTTGCCGTGCTCGTCGGTGAAGAGCTTGGACATCTCGAACCAGAAGCGGTGCGCGGCGATCTTCTGCTTCTCGGTGTACCCGGGCAGCCCCAGTTTGAGGTTGAAGCGATGCAGGGCTGCGGCGCTGAAGCAGAGGGTGTAGACGTAGTCGTCCATGTGGGCGAAGTTGCCCGGATAACGCTTGGCGTGGAAGGCGTGCAGCTTGTTGATGCCCTCCACCGACTTCTGCGTTTTGGGGTGGTGCGGGCCGTAGTGCCACCAGAGGAGATTGTTGCGGACAGTGTCCTCCACGCGCTGCGTGGCCCGCTCGAGCACCTTGCCGTCCCCCTTGTTCCACAGCGGCTGGGCCCCGTGCCGAGGGACGTAGAAGTGCGGGAACAGGTGGGTGTAGACCAGGTTCAGTGCGAAGTCCGTCAGGCCGTAGGTGCTCGTCAGGCGCCAGATCTCCACGTAGTCGGTCTCCGGGTCCAGCTGTTCGATCCGCTGGGCGATCCACCTGCGCGGCTGCTTCATGATCGTGTCCTTTCCGGGTCTTTCATTCCCGTGCACGCCACCCTTCCGGCAGCCAGTGCCGCGGGCATCGGTTGCCGGGGCCAAGGTCTGGGTGGGCCCCTGTACGCGGCGTACAGGAGCGCGCGAAGGGGCTGCGTGCGAGGCGCCCCGCTGGGCCTCGCACGGCGTTCGCCCCGGGTCGGTCAGAGGTAGACGGACTGGAGTTGCAGGTATCCGGCAAGCCCTTCGGGGCCGAACTCGCGGCCCATGCCGCTGGCCTTGATGCCGCCGAACGGTGCGGCGGGGTCGGGGAGGTAGTGGTTGACGCCGATGGTGCCGGTGTGGACGCGGCGGGCGACGGCCGCGCCACGCTCGGGGTCGGAGGTCCAGACGGTGCCACCGAGGCCGTAGTCGGAGTCGTTGGCGATGCTGACGGCGTGATCGACGTCGTCGTAGGCGATGACGGAGAGGACCGGGCCGAAGATCTCCTCGCGGGCGATGGTGGCGTTGTTGTCGACGTCGGCGAAGACGGTCGGCTGGACGAACCAGCCCTTGTCCCGGTCCGCGGGACGTCCGCCGCCGGTCGTGACGCGGCCGCCCTCGGCCTGGCCCTTGGCGATGTAGGACTCCACGCGGTCGCGGTGAAGCGCCGTGGCCATCGGGCCGATGCGGGTGGCCTCCGAGAGCGCGTCGCCGATCGTGAGGGACTCGACGAGCGCGGTGAAGGTGTCCACGACCTCGCTGTAACGGCTGCGCGGGGCGAGGACGCGGGTGCCGAGGAAGCAGGTCTGGCCGTTGTTGAGGAGGGTGGCGGAGAACAGGTCCTGGCCGATCTTCGCCAGGTCCAGGTCCGCGTCGTCCAGGACGATCGCCGCGGACTTGCCGCCGAGTTCCAGGGTGACCGGCCGCAGCAAACGTCCGCAGGTCTCGGCGATGGCGCGGCCGGCGGCAGTGGAGCCGGTGAAGGCCACCTTGTCCACACCGGGGTGGGCTACCAAGTAGGCGCCGACCTCCCGGCCCGCGGGGACGATGTTGAGGACGCCGGCCGGTACCCCGGCCTCCTCCGCGGCCTCGGCCAGCAGGAAGGCGTCGAGCACGGTCTCCGGGGACGGTTTGAGGACGAGTGTGCAGCCGGCCGCCATCGTGGGCGCGATCTTGAGCATGGACAGTGTCTGCGGGAAGTTCCACGGGGCGATGGCCGCCACCACCCCGATCGGGTTCTTGCGGACTTCCACGGATCCGCCGAGCAACGCCGTGCGCGTCTCGCTCGTCTCCAGGCCGCGCGCCAGCTGTGCGTAGTAGCGCAGGATCGCGACCGGGAAGTCGGCCTCCAACTGCCGTGAGACCACGACCGGCATGCCGTTCTGGCTGCTGACGCGCTCCACGAAGCCGTCTGCGCGCTGCTCCATCGCATGGGCCAGCCGCTCCATGGCCTCGGCACGCCGGGCCGGCTCCCAACTGGCCCAGCCGCCGGGCTCGTCGAACGCATGGCGTGCGGCGGCCACGGCCGCGTCGATGTCCGCCTCGGCGCCCTCGGGCACGTGGCCCAGCGGTTCCTCGGTGCTGGCGTTGACCGGCACGATCGTACGGTCCGTGCTGGGCGCGGCCCACGTCCCGCCGATGTAGAGAGTGTCGTAACGCAGGTCCATGATCTGTCTCTTCCGGTGTGAAGGGGTCCGCCCGTGCGGCCACAGTGCGGTGCGCAAAGACGCGGAGCCGTGGACCCATCGGGGAGGAGAAGCGCCAGGTGTACGGGGCGTGGAAGCGATGTTTCCGGCGCACACCTGGAGAACCTCACGATGAGGCGGTGCGACAGCGAGGGAATTGGGCCCGTCGTCCAAAGATGGGACGACTCGTTGTACGCCCGGTACAGAATTCCGCCGATCCTTCCCTCGCTTTGTTTCCAGGGGTTGACGCGCCTGTCGTATCGACGACCAATAGCCGTAACGGCACGTACTTTCGTGTCACGGACTCGCGGCCGTGTCCCGCCGACGACTCACGGCAAGGAGAAGCGCCATGTTCCTTACCGCACCCTCACCGCCTCAGGCGAAGGCGGGCGGCGAGCGGATGTGCGTATGCGTGTCGCGGGTCATGGGCGCCGCCGTCACCATCGACACCGGTATGCGGCCCGACCCTGAACGCCGTACGGAACGGGCGACGGCACTGTGACGCGGCAGGGCACCCGGCCTTCCCCGCAGCCGGCCCGCTACTCTGCCGCGGGCCGGGGCGTCGCGGGCGGCGAACACCGATGGGAGCGGTGCGAGGTGGTGCGGGGGTCGGCAGGCACGCTTCCGGACGAGGCGGTCTTCGCCGCGGGCAGCCTGCTGCGCACAGTCCAGCAGGTCCACGACAGGCTCTGGCAGGAGTTGGTGCCCGACGGGTTCACCTCGCCGCAGTTCGCCGTACTGCACCGGCTGCGGATGCGTCCGGGCATCGACCAGCGCACCCTGGGCGAGGCGCTGAGCCTGGACAAGGCCACCGTCGCGGAGCTGGTGGCCCGGATGGAACAGGCGGGCCTGGTCGCCCGCGAGCGCACTGTCGCCGATGCCCGCCGCAATGCCTTGCGGCTCACCGGCGAAGGACAAACCGCGTTCATGTATCTGGCCCCCTGGGTCGCCCAGGTACAGCTGCGGTTGACCGCGGACCTGAGGCCCGAGGAGACCGGCCGGCTGCTGCATCTGCTGCGAACGGTCGCCGGTGTCGCTCCCGCCGCCTGGACCTCCACAGCGTCCGGCGCGGTGCTGGTCGGTCTGCCCGCCGACCCCGCGCACATCCCCGGCCACCTGATCCGGGCCGCTCAGCAGCGGCACACCCGCTACTGGGCAGATGCCGTGGGGACTCGGCTGACCTCGCCTCAGTACGGCGTGCTCTACCGGCTCGCCCGCGAACCGGGCATCGACCAGACGACCCTCGCCGAACAAGTGGCCCTGGCCAAAGCGCCGGCTGGCGAGATCGTCAAGCGTCTGATCGCCCGCGGTGAGGTACGGCGCGAGCCGGACGCGCATGACGGCCGTCGCAAGCTGCTCACCTTGACGGACGACGGACTGCGAGTGCTGTACGAAGTGATGCCCGCCGTCCTGGACGTCCAGCGCAGGCTGACACAGGACCTCACAGACGACGAGCGCGCCGAACTGCTCGCACTGCTCCACCGGATGGGCGCAGCCTAGAGCGCTCCGCGCGAGGAGCATGCGGCCACTCCAAGCATTTAGTAACTGCACGAACTAGCACGAACTAAGAACCGCCAAGAATGGAGATGCAGACATGGCAACACGTCGGTTCGAAGCGCCCAATGACGCTGCTCTGGATGCCCTGTACGAGGACATCGCCCACAAGGATCTCCAGCCCTTGTGGGAATTGAGCGGGCTGCTCACCCCGACCCCGAAGGTGAAGGCCGTGCCCCACCGCTGGCGCGGCAGGGAACTGCGTGAGCTCGGCGAGCGGGCCGGAGAGCTGGTGCCGGTCGACCGGGGTGGCGACCGCCGGGTGCTGTCGCTGAGCAACCCGGGCCTGGGCGGTGTCCCCTACGCCACCTCCACGTTGTGGGGCGCCGTGCAGTACCTCGGCCCCGGCGAGACCGCTCCCGCACACCGCCACACACCGGCCGCGCTGCGGTTCGTACTGGAGGGCGAGGGTGTGTGGACCCTCGTGGACGGCGACCCACTGCACATGTCCGCCGGGGACCTGGTCCTCACGCCGAGTTGGACCTGGCACGAGCACCACAACCCCGGTGACACGTCGATGACGTGGTTCGACGCGCTGGACCTGCCGCTCGTCGAGGTGCTGGACGCGGTGTTCTTCGAGCCGGGCGAGGGGCGTACGGTCCCGTCCGCGACCGCCGCGCGCTCCGCCTCCGAGCGCCGGTTCGGCGGCGGTCCGGGCCTGCTTCCCGGCGGTTCCACCGCGCCGACCCCCGCACACTCCCCGCTGTTGCGCTACCAGTGGGCGGACACCGACCGTGCCCTCACCGACCAGCTGGCCGAAGCGGGTTCGAAGGCCGAGCGGACAGGTCACGCTTACGTCCGCTTCGCCGACCCCACCAACGGTCGGGACGTGATGCCCACCATGCGCTGCGAGATGCACCGCTACCTGCCCGGGCACACCGTCCCGGCCGAGCGGCGCACCGGCTCGGCGCTGGTCGCGGTCTTCCGCGGCGCGGGCGCCGTCGAGCTGGACGGCGTCCCGCACGCCCTCGCCCCGGGCGACCTCATCGCCATCCCGTCCTGGACCTCCGTACGCGTCCTCACCGACGAGCCCATGGACCTGTTCTCGGTCAGCGACGCCCCCGTTCTGGAGGCCCTGTCCCTGTTTCGAGCCGAGACCGACGCCGGCTGAGCCCACCCCTGTCCCGACCTGTCACCGACGTCTCACCAACCCAGCCAGGAGATTCTCATGCGCATCGCCCGCTTCGACGACGACCGTATCGGCATCGTCGTCCACGACCGCGTCCTCGACGTCACCGACCAGATCACCGCTCAGCTCGACGCGTCCCCGTACCGGGCCCCCTACAGCCTCACCCGCCGGCTGATCACCCACTTCACCACCGTACGGCCGCTTTTGGAGCAGCTGGTAGCCGAGCTCGGCCCGGACGCGGGCCGCCCGTTGGAGGACGTGCGGCTGCTGGCCCCGGTGGCCGACCCGACGAAGATCGTCGCGGCGCCGGTCAACTACCGCGACCACCAGTCCGAGATGAACGAGGCCTTCCACATCAGCTCCCTCGGCTTCTTCCTCAAGTCGCCGTCCTCGATCCTCGACCCCGGCGGCACGGTCCGCCTGCCCTACACCGACCGGCGTTTCGACCACGAGGCCGAGTTCGCGCTCATTGTCGGCCGCCGCGCCAGCCACATCACCCCGGAGCAGGCTCTGGACCATGTCTTTGGCTACACCGGCCTGATGGACATCACTATGCGCGGCGGCGAGGACCGCTCCACCCGTAAGTCCTTCGATACCTTCACCCCCATGGGGCCCTGGATCGTCACCCCGGACGAGCTCGGCTCGCCCGAGGACGTGGACCTGGAGCTGACCGTCAACGGTGAGCTCCGGCAGAAGGCCAACACCCAGGACCTGATCTGGTCCGCGGCGCGCTTCCTCGCCTACGCCTCCACCGTCACCGTGCTGGAACCCGGTGACGTGGTCACGACGGGCACCCCCGCCGGCGTCGCCCCGATCGAGGACTGCGACAGCGTCGAGCTGACCGTGGACCGCACCGGGCGCCTGTCCGTGGAGGTGTCCGCCGAGGGTGCGGTGCCCTGCCCGACCGGAGGAGCCGGTCGTGGTCCTGTGCCGCCGCCCGCCCCCGAGCGCAGCAAGTGACCTGCGCCTTCTGAGACCTACGGCCTGTGCCGTCAGAGACGTACGGCCCATGCCGTCCAAGACCTGCGGAGACACCATGACCACCCACACCGAGCGCACCGGGCTGCTCGTCATCGGCGGCGGCATCGGCGGAATGGCCACCGCGCTCGCCGCCGCCCGCGCCGGGCGGCCGGTCCGGCTGCTGGAACGCGCGCCTGCCTTCACCGAGATCGGCGCCGGCCTCCAGGTCGGCCCCAACGCCATCCGGGTCCTGATGAACCTGGGCCTGTACGAGCGCATCGAGGAGGTCGCAGTCTTCCCCAGCCGCGGCGTCTTCATGGACGCCCTCACCCGGAAGTACCTGACCTCGCTCGATTTCGGTCCCGCCTTCCGGGAGCGCTACCAGGCGCCGTATGCGGTGATGCACCGCAGCGATCTGCTCGACATCCTGCTCGACGCCTGCCGGTCCAGCGACCAGATCGTCCTGGAGAACGGCAAGGAGGTCGTCGACGTACGGCAACTCGACGGCGACATCGTGCGCGTCGAGTGCGCCGACGGAAGCGCCTACGAAGCGGATGCCGTCATTGGCGCCGATGGCCTCAACTCCCGTGTGCGGGGGCTGATCGCCGACGACGAGCCTGTGTGTTCCGGGTACGCCGCCTACCGCGGCACCATGCCCGTGGGCGACCTCGGCGCGGGGATCGACGGTGACAGCGTGGTGTTGTGGATCGGGCCCGGCATGCACATGATCCAGTACCCGATCCGGCGCGGCGAGCTGTACAACACAGTCGCCGTCTTCCACAGCGACTCCTTCCAGCAGGGCAAGGACGGCTGGGGCGGCCCCGAGGAACTGGACGCCCGCTTCGCCACCGCGTGCGACGAAGTGCGCCGCGGCGTGGCGCTTGTCGACCGCAGCCGGCACTGGAAGACCTACGACCGCGAACCCCTCGACCGCTGGACCACCGGCCGGGTGGCCCTCCTCGGCGACGCGGCCCACCCCATGCTCCAGTACCTCGGGCAGGGCGCTTGCCAGGCCCTGGAGGACGCCGAAGCCCTCGGCCGCGGGCTCGCCGAGCATGGTGACGACTTCACCAAGGTCTTCGCCGCGTACGAGCACGGGCGGATACCTCGGGCCACCCGATGCCAGACCACGGCCCGCACCTGGGGCGAGATCTGGCACACCGACGGCGTCGGCAGGACGTTGCGCAATCACATCCTCACCAGCCGCGCCGCCGACGACTACACCCACACGGACTGGCTCTACCTCCCGGCCTCCGTCTGATCCCCCTACGATGACCACACCAGGGCAGCAGCACGTTTGACCTGGGAAGAAGCGAGGAAATGCCGTGCGGAAGCCAGCTGCCGGTGACATCGCCGCCGCGATCGCGGCACTCAGTCCCGGGCCGCGCCCCAGGGCCGCATCGGCTCGTACGGCCCTGGGCACGGACGCCCTGGAGGAGGCCACTCGTGTCCTGGGCCCGGGGCCCGTGGCCTGGGCCGTCGAATGGGGCGCCCGCGCTCTGAAGACGGTCGTCCTGAAGGAGTCGGAGCGTACCGACCTGCCAGTCCAGGCAATCCACCGCAGCTGCGAGGCACTGCTGCTGGAGATCCTGGCCAGACTCGCCGGCCACGACTTCCAGCCCGATGTCACCGACACCTACCGGCAGATCGCGGCCTCCGCCGCCGAGCAGGCGGTTCCCTTCGACACGGTCGTCCGCAGCATGCGCGAATGCCAGCGGCTCTGGCTGGAGCAGCTGCTGGCCCGCATGGGGCCCACCCTGCCCGCCGAGGCTCTGGCCGCCGTACCACTGACGGTCGCCGAGGTCATGGACAGCACAACCACCTTGGTGGTCGGGGACTACCTGGCCGAACGCGAGCGCCTCGCCGAGGGTAGGGCGGCCTGGCAGCGGACCACGGTCCAGGCCATCCTCGACCGTCGCCCCCTCGACATCGACCGCGCCGAGCGGGACCTCGGCCTCACCCTCGGCCACCACCACACGGGCATCGTGCTGTGGCGGCCCGGTGGAGCCACCGGCCCACGGCTGAACCGCGTGGCCGCTCAGTTCGCCGACCGGCTGCCCGGCGCCACCCTGCTCACGGTCACCGCTGAGGGAGACCGGCTCTGGGCCTGGCTGAGTCGCGCCCTGCGCCCCGGAGACCGGGAGCGGGAGGCTCTGGCCTCCGTACGGCCCGCGCTCGCAGGCACCCGCGCGGTCATCGGGCCGTCAGCACGCGGTGCCGACGGATTTCGGCGCACCCACCTGCAGGCGCTCGACACCGCACGCGTCGTCGAAGCCACGCCCACACCCGACGACGTCACCGACTGGCACACCGTCAGCCTGCCGGCCACGGTCTCCGCAGATCTGGAACGCGTCCGGTGGTACGTCCAGGAGACGCTCGGCCCCCTCGCCAAGGACGACCCGACCGCCGCCGAGCACCGGGCCACCCTCCTCAGCTATCTGGAAACCGGCCAGAGCCTGATCCGCACCGCCGAGGAGCAGCACGTGCACCGCAACACGATCGTCTACCGGATGCACCGCATCGAGGAGCTGCTGCCCGCTCCCCTCAGCGAACAGCGCCTGCAGATCCACCTCGCGCTCCGCCTCGCCGTCCAGTACGGCGCCCGGGTGCTGCACCGCCCCTAGGCCGGCTGACGTCGAACAGCCCCTGCACCACACCGGGAACGACGAGGTGCCTGGCTGGCTGGGGCACACGCCGTGGATGTCGTCACTTCCGCTCTGAGGCGCAACTCCCCCGGCGCAGCGGGCCACCAGCGTCCTGGACCTGCACGACGCCACCGACATCGAGCAACTCGGCCCCGACCGCCCCCGTGGCCTGGCCTTCCTGCACCACCTCGTCGACACCGTCCGCCGCAACACCGAACGCGAAGGCATCGTCCGCCTGTACGCCGTACTCTCGGCGGAGAGCGTCACCGAGGGCCACCCCGCCCAGGACTACTTCCAGACCTCACCGGAAATCCCACCTGACGCACCGGCCGACGCGCTGAGCTGCCTACGTGCGTGCGCGATGCGTGAGCGGACTATCCAGTACGAGGCATCATGAGCCGGACGGAGTGCGAAGCTACGCGGTGTTGACCAGGTGAAATAGCGCCACCCGGCAGCGTCGGGCACCCCCCGGCAGGGATTCGATCCCACTCCTGAAGCGGGTGTCGCAGGTTCGAATCCTGCCGGGGGCACAGCGTCTGACCAGGCACGGAGCGTCAAACAGCCCCCTCGGAGTGATCTCCGAGGGGGCTGTTTTCGCGTATGCGGGGACGTAACGCTCGGCGACGTCCTGGTTACGGGGTTTTCTGTCCCCGCTTGTGTCCCCGCTGGCCTCCGTGCTCGCGTCGGGCTTGACCAGGTACAGGGCCTTCGACTCGGGCTCCAAAGGCTCCTCTGGCGCAGGGGAGTTGTCGGCCGTGTCCCCGCTCTTGCGGGGCACCAGCGCGACGGGGGCGTCGGCGGCCTCCTGCTCGAACTGGGGCAACAGCGAGGTGTAGGTGTCCGTGTGGCTCGCGATCACCCCAGCCGGAGAAGTGACCGCTCGCCTCTCGGCGGGAAGTACCGCCAAGGTCACCTGGATCAGCCTGGATGGCGCCGCCTGCCGTCTGGACGCACCCGACGAGGTTGACTGAGTCGGGCCCGTCAGCGCCCGACCGCAGTCTGGCTGGCCCTCCATTCAGGAGCCTCGGGCGTGTCCTGGAACTCCAGGAGGTGCTGTCCGGCGAGCCGCTGCAGGGCGTCGCGTACCTCTGCCGGTGTGACGTAGAAGAACTCCCGGCGGAGGTTGACCCGGTTGACGCGGCGGGACTCGAACTCCTGGTGCAGGCGGCGTTCCAGGCCGACGGCGTCCTCACTGAAGATCAGGGCGTGTACGTCGAAGCGGAAGGGGACGGACGCGTCCCCGAGTTCGATGACGCGATCCATGGGATCGAGGCGCCGGGTCATACCGATCTTGACCATACCTTCGCCGAACGCTCCGACGTTGGAGATGACGTAGACGTATCCGGCCCGGATGTTGGCTTCGCGGGCCTCGACCGCCTCCAGTTCGGCGCCCAACTCGGCGAGCTTTCCTTCGAGTTCCGCGATAGCGGCCGCATCGCCGGTGCCGGAGCGCAGACGGCGCAGGGCGCTCTCGTAGTGACTGCGTTCCTTCTCCAGCCGCTGACGCTCGCGCTCGATCTCACGCTGCAGGCGCTCCTCCTCACGCTGCTGGGCCCGTAGCTCCCGCTGCTCCTCCCGCTCGGCCTCCTTCCTCACCAGGTAGTCGGCCGTCAGCTCCAACTCCTGCACCCGCAGCCGGTGGTAATCATCGCCGATGCTGATCTGCATGGTGGCGCCGAGCCGGGCGATCGACTCCCGTGTCTTGCCGAGCCGGTCGATCAGCGAGTCGAGCCGGTGCGGCTTCATGCCGCGTACCGCGTTGTCCGCTTCGGCGTTGTACGCGCGCAGCATCAGCTTGGAGAAGTCACGGACCATCTTGCGGCCCTTGGCCGCTGAGCCGTCCACCATCCAGTACTGGTTCCCGAGCACGGCCCGGTCGTCCTTCGCCAACTGCTTGTAGCGCGCTTTGAGACCGTCGAGCCGGTCCTTGTAGGCGAGCGCGTCGGCGAGCGGATGACGGTACTCGTAGATGCCGGCTTCCTGCAGCATCCGCATCTCATCGGTGAGCACCAGATCCCGGCGCGCGGCCGTGAGACGCTGTTCGGCCTCCGCCGTCTGGCGAGCCATGTCGTCGGCTTGGCGGCGCACGTCGACCAGGGACTGCGCGGCGCTCTCGGCGGCGTGCTCTATCTTCTCGTCGAGGAGAGCGTCGATCCGTCCGATCTCCTGGAGCTTCTCCTCATGCGCGCGGCGCAGCCGCTGCTGCTCGGCGGCTATCTGCGCGCTGTCGGCTCCGATGAGACGACTCAATTGCTCCGTCAGGTGACGGTTGTCCTCCTGTAGTCCGCGTACCTGTGTTTCCATCAGCGCCAGCTCGCCCGCCAGACGCGCCGCCTCGGACTCCGCTTGCTTACGGCGTCGGCCGAACAGGCCCCCACCTGTGGCCGGGACCGTCGCCTGAGGACCGTAGGGGGACTGCTGGGGAACGGGTGCGCTCGGCTGCGGCGCGGACTCCTCCGGGATCCAGATCTGCCAGCCTGGGGGCGTGGGCCATGCGGGATCCGGTTCCCAGCCCGGTGGCGGGCTCCACCCCTCCGGCGGGGCGGGCCAGGTGGGCGGCGGGTTGAACCGGTAGGTCATGGGGCAACGACTCCTGTCGCGAGGGCGAGAGACGGCCGGCGTATCCCCGATGCCGTCCGGCAGCCAGCGGGCCGAGTCGAACGTACTCGGCCTTGTGGACCTTCGTCCTGCCATCTCCTGTTTTCGGCCCTCCTGGCAGCAGATCTGACGAGGTGGGTAAGCCGCAGGGAGCCGTTGGACTCCGGCCGCTGTCAGGGCGACCCTCCGCCGGCAGCGAAGTGCCCTTCGCCCTCGGGGGACCGGTCCGGCGCCCCCGGGCACGGCCGACCGCCCCTGACGCACCGGGTGAAGGTGAAGCGAGGATGGCCACCCCTCTGTCCGCGGACAAGTTCCTGTCCGTTCTCAAGAACGCACGACTTGGCGTTGTCGAACACGGATCCTGGCGCACCCACAACCGCGACCGGCACGGCAACTGGGGCCCCGTGAACGGGGTGATGATCCACCACACCGGCTCGTACTCCTCGGAGGACGACATGGTCGAGCGGATCTGCGCGGGCGAGCGCGAAGGGCTCAAGCCCCGCGGTCGTAAGAGGAGCGAGACGCCCAAGCCGGCGCCCTCGGCGCTTCGCCCGACTAGTTCCTACAAGCCGGGCCAGGCCAGTCTCGAGGACATCACCGCGTTCATCGAGCAGATCTGGGCGGCGGGATTGATGGTGTCGGTGCGCGCCAAGCGGTAGCCGACAGCGGCCAGGTCCGCTGTGGCCCGGGATGTTCCCTGCAGCCGTGTCCTGTGATGGTCGCTGCAGCTGTGGCCTGCAGAGGGGACTGCTGCACGGTTGGGTGACACCTGACCTGGCTTGCTGAGAGGCGGCCTGGAAGGCTGCGTAAACCCCGCTGTCACCCGATCCTGCAGCAGTCCCCTCATCCTCAAGGCATCTTCGACGCGCACTGACTCAGGTCGACGACGTCCTCGACGTACCGAGCGGGCTCGGTTTCAGGCGGCGTGCGGGGTGAAGGTGACGCGGGAGTCACCCTCGTCGATGGCCAGGTTCAAGGTACCGTCCAGGGCCTTGGCCAGGCGTCGCAGCAGCGGGAGAGTAGGCACGGTGTCGCCGCCCTCCATACGGGACACCTGAGGCTGCGTCATCCCGGCCCGCTCGGCCAGTTCGGCCTGGGACAGGCCGAGCTCGATCCGACGGTCGTAGACCGCCTGCCCGAGATCGCCGGCCAGCCGCGCGTCGACGTACTCCTGGTCGTACTCCACCGCCTCACCCGCAAGCTGCCGGGCCCGGCGCGTCCTCCACGTGCTGTGATTCATCAACTCTCCTTGCGCCGATCGTAGGTGTGCTCGGCCCGGCCGTGCTCGGCCTCGCAGACCTTCTGGGCCTGATGCGCACGCTCGACTTCCGCCGCCTCACGCATCCTCGTCTTACGGAACACCGTCAACAGAACGATCCGCTGCCCGGCGGCGAGCCAGTACGGGATGCGCACGGCCTCGCCGTCCAGCTCGAAGCGCAGCTCACGCAGCTTGCCGCCCAGGTGACGCGAGTACGGCTCACCAAGCGTCGTCGGCTCGTCCAAGAGACGGTCCGTCTTGTCCTCCACCCGCCGGTAGAGGCGGAACGGAAGCAATTCCAGCCAGTCCCGCACCTCGGGTTCGATCTCGATCTCCCACCGCTCCGCCATGCAATCAACGGTATATACCTCCAATTACATAGTGCAAGCCTCCACGAGCCTCCGCGTCTTATGCCTCCCCTGTCCACGCCGCGCGCGCCCGCGACCTGTGGCACGAGGTCGCCCCCCTGCAGTCGGCCCGGAACGGATTCAGCACACATGAGGCCGGGAAACCCTGGGAACATGCAAGAACCACCGAGACCTGCTTCTCCAGGTCAAACGCGGTCATGGCGGAGTTTCCCCAGGTCACGACCTTGATCAGAGAAAACTCCTAAAGCGGGTGTCGCAGGTTCGAATCCTGCCGGGGGCACAACGCATTACCACTCTGACCTGGTGTTTCTTCCTCAGAGAGGGCTCCCACTCGGCCTCGGACTCCTTGTCCGAGGCCGTTTGCGTGAGCGGACGGAGTTTGATCCCCCGAGGACTTCCTCGTCGGCCGTTCCGTGGTCTTCTCCACCGAGGCCTGCGCGGCCGGGGCGACAGCCTGCACGGCCGTCTCAGTCCCGCGCCGCTCCGGCCAGGGACAGGTCCCAGTACGCGGCGTACCGGCCGGCGTGCCTCAGCAACTCCTCGTGGCTGCCCTGTTCGACCACCCGCCCGGCGTCCAGGAATGCGACGCGGTCGGCCCGGCGCACGGTCGCCATGCGGTGCGCCACCAGCACCACGGTCCGGCCCGCCATCAGCTCCTCGATGCCGGCGTGCACGGCCGCCTCGTTCACCGGGTCCAGGGCCGAAGTGACCTCGTCGAGCAGCACGATCGGCGCGTCCTTCAGCAGCGCGCGGGCGATGGAGACGCGCTGCCGCTCGCCGCCCGACAGCAGCGCCCCGCCCTCGCCCACGTCCGTCGACCAGCCGCCGGGCAGCCGCTCGATCACCTCGTCGAGACGGGCCGCGGCGGCCGCGGCCCGTACCTCGGCGTCGGTGGCGTCCGGGCGGCCGAGGCGCACGTTCTCCTCGATCGTGCCGTCGAAGAGGTAGACGTCCTGGAACACGATGGCGATCCGCGCCATCAGCGCCGCGGTGTCCATCTCCCGTACGTCCACGCCGCCGATCCGCACCGAGCCCGCGTCGACGTCGTAGAAGCGGGCGAGCAGCTGCAGCAGCGTCGTCTTGCCCGCGCCCGACGGCCCGACGACGGCGAGCCGCCGGCCCTCGGGTACGGACAGCGTCACCCCGTCGGCGACCGGGCGGTCACCGTGCCGGAAGGTGACCGCGTCGAACACGATGTCGTGACCAGCCGGTTCGCGCGGCACGCGAGGCTCCGGCAGCGGCTTGGCGTTGAGGACATCGTCGAGGCGGGTGAGCTCGGCGCGGGCGGCACGGATGCCACCACTCATCTCGGCGAGGGACAGCAGCGGGTCGGCGCAACGGGCGGCGAGCACCAGGACTGCGAGCAGCTCGGCCGCGCCGATGTCCCCGCCGAGGGCGAGGTACGCGCCGAGTGCGAGCAGCGCGGTGAACACCGCCTGCACGGTGACCGCAAGACCCAGCACACCCGGCAGCGCCGAAAGGGTGGAGCGACGCGAGGCGCGGCGCAGTTCCTTCAGGGAGTCGTCCAGCAAATCGAATCGCTCGCCGGTGCGGCCGCCGGCGCGCAGCACCGGCTGGGCCTGGAGGTACTCGATGACGCGGCCGGTGGCCGCGCGCTCGCGTTCCACGCGCTTCGCGTCGGTCGCCGTCGTCGCGCGGGCCGAACGCACCTGGACCGCAGCCACCAACGGCACAGCAGCCAGACCGGCAAGCCCCAGCTGCCAGTTGAAGGCAAGCATCACGGCGACGATCGTCAGCGGCGTCACACAGGCGGAGACGAACGGCGCCAGCAGGTGCGCGATCACGCCCATCGCCTGCAACACGCCCTGGCTGGCGAGGACGGACACCTCGCCGGTGCGGCCGGGTTGATACCAGCCGATGGGCAACCGGGCGAGGTGTTCGCCGAGGCGCTCGTACATGCCGTGCAGCATCGTCGTGCCCACGCGGAAACCGGAGCGGTCGCTGACGTACCGCAGCACCGCATAGACCGCGACCGCCGCGCCGAAGGCGGCCAGCCAGGGCCGGGCGTCCTCGGGTGTGCTGCCGAAGAGCGCGCGCAGCACGGGCACCAGCAGGGCGTACGACAGTCCCTCGGCGAGGGCCGTCGCCGTCATCAGGGCGACGGTGCGGCGCACCGGCCCGGCGTACTCGTGGCCGAGCACACGCAGCAGTGTGCTGATCATCGGGCCTCTTCCCCTTCCGTGGCACCGGCTTCCATGGCACCGGCTTCCGTGGCACCGGCTTCCGTGGCACCGGCGTGGATCTTCCAGAATTCGGCGAATGCGCCGTTTAGCGCGAGGAGTTCCGCGGTCGTGCCCCGCTCCACGATCTCGCCGTCGCGCAGCATCACGACGGTGTCGGCGTCGGCGATCGTCTCCAGGCGGTGGGCGATGACCAGCGTCGTCCGCTTCTCCCGGGTCTGCGCCAGCGCCTCGCGCACCGCCAGCTCGGTCTGCGGATCGGCGAAGGCGGTGGCCTCATCGAGGACCAGGACGGGGGCGTTCGCGAGCAGGGCGCGGGCGATCGAGACGCGCTGCGCCTCGCCGCCGGAGAGGCGGGCGTCCTCGCCGATAACCGAGTCGTAGCCGCGGGGCAGTTCGACTACGCGGTCGTGAATGCTCGCCCGGCGGGCGGCGCGGACGACGGCGTCGCGGTCGGCGTGCGGGACGGCGAGGGCGATGTTGTCCGCGACCGAGGCGCGCAGCAGCCGGACGTCCTGGAAGACGAAGGACACCCGCCGGTACAGCTCCTGGCTGCCCACCTCACGCAGGTCGACGCCGCCGAGGAGTACGGAGCCGTGCGTCGGGTCGTAGAACCGCGGCAGCAGCTGCACCAGCGTGGACTTGCCGCTGCCGGACGGCCCGACCACGGCTGTGATCGTCCCCGGCTCCAGCACCAGGTCGATCCCGCGAAGCACCTCGCGCCCGGCCTCGGCACCCTCGTACCCGAAGCGGACGTCCCGCAGCTCCACCCGGTGTCCCTCGGGCGCCACCGGCCGTACGGGCTCGGGCAGCGACGGCTCAGCAAGTACGTCCTGGATGCGGCCGACGGCGCGCCGCGCGGCCTGCAGGTCGTCGAAGCCGTGCCCGAGCGCGGCCACGGGCGCGGTCAGCCCGAGGCCGAGGAGCAGGAAAGGCAGCAGGTCCGCCGGGGCGAGCCCGCCCCCGGTGATCCGGTACGCGCCGCCGACCAGCACCGCCAGCAGCACGAACGGCGGCGACAGCGCCACCTGCATCCCGGCGGCGACCCCGGAAAGACCGCGCACCATCCGGTAGAAGCTCCGGGTGAAGTCGTCCACCGCGGTACGGAACGTGCCGTGCGCCCGCTCCGACCCGCCGAACGCCTTCACCACCGCGATGCCCTGCACGAACTCGACCACCGACGCCGAGATCCGCCCCATCGCGGCATCGAACTCCTTCTGCTCGCGCAGTCGCGTGGGGGTCATCATCAGCGGCACCAGCGCGACCGCCAGCAGCACGGGGATCAGCGTGATCAGCGTCAGCCGCCAGTCCACGGTGAGGAGGTAGCCGAGCGAGACCAGCGGCACCACGAAGGCGGAGACCAGCTCGCCCGGCGTGTGGGCGATGAGCGGGTGCACGGCGCTGACGTCCTCACCCACCAGCTTCGCCAGCTCCCCGTTGCGCCGCCGCGCCAGCCAGCCGATCGGCACCCGCCCGAGCCGCGCGGCGAGTTGCCGGCGCAGCGACAGCTGCACCCGGGTGTCGAGGAGGTGTCCCACGCCGGACGAGGCGGCCGTGAACAGCAGCCGTACGAGCAGCCCTGCCGCGCCCGCGATCACGACGTCGCGCACGTGCCCGTCGTCGGCCGGCCCCGGCGCCAGCAGCGTACGGCCGAGCTCGACGACCGCGAGGAGCGGCGCCAGGCCGGCGACGGCGCCGATGACCTGCAGGACGACGACGACGGCGAAGCCGCCCGCGTACGGGCGCAACAGACGGGCCACGCCCGGTGGTGGCGGCGCGGTGGTTCCGGTGGAAGTCATGCGCTTACCTTCGCCGCGGCTGCGGCCCGCTGGATTGAAGAAATGTTCCGTACGGGCGGGCCCGTAGCATGGACACATGTCAACTGCCGTGCGCCAGCGCGTCGCTGCCCCCGTGTGGCAGGTCACGCGCCCGGCCCGGCCCAGCCGCGTACCCGGCGTCGTCCTGGCGGGGCTGCGCGACCGCGGCCCGGCTCCGGTCGACCACCGGCTCGACCCGCACCCCGTGCTGACGCTGGCGCTGGCCTGCGGCGAGGCGGCGCTCGGCATCGACGAGTCGACGGGGCGGCAGCACCGCGGCAGCCTTGTCACCGGGCTCGGGTTCGGCGTCGGCGGTGCGGCGCGGGTGCGGGCGGCGAACGTCGAGTGGATGCAGGTGCGCCTGTCCCCCGCCATCGCGCGCGCCGTGCTGGGCGTGGGCCCTGCTGAGCTGGAGAGCTCCGTGGTGGCCCTGGACGACCTGTGGGGAGAGCGGCGGGCGGCCCGGCTGCGCGAGCGGCTGGCCCAGGCCGCCTCGTGGGAGGAACGCTTCGCGCTCGTCGAAGCGTCCCTCGCCCGGCTGTCCGCCGCGGGGCCCGCCATTGACCCGGAGCTCGCCTGGGCCTGGGACCGTGTCGTTGCCGGGCACGGCCAGGTGCGGGTCGAGGGGCTGGCCGACGAGCTGGGCTGGAGCCGCAAGCGCCTGTGGTCCCGCTTCCACGCGCAGCTCGGCCTGCCGCCCAAGCGAGCCGTGAAGCTCGTCCGCTTCGACTGGGCCGCCACCCGCCTGGCCGGGGGCGAAGCGGCGGCCAGGGTCGCGGCCGACTGCGGCTACGCCGACCAGTCGCATCTGCACCGGGACGTCGTGGCGTTCACCGGTGTGACCCCCGCAACCGTGGCCGGCCAGTCGCTCATCGCGACGGCCGACATGGCGTGGGTGGACCACGTGCCGCGCCTCTCGGCACGAGGGGGCAATGCCCCAGCCGCCCGTGTCGACGGGCCGCACCGGCCACCGCCGCCGACCGGCGGAGATGCCCGAGGTGGACGAGTTCCGGGGACGGTGGAGCACGAGCCACCAGAAGCAGGACCAGCGATCACACCGGGTAGTGCTGCCCTGCAAGGACAGCACCACCCGGCATGACCCCACACCTTTGATCATGAATTGCGTCCCACTCCTATAGCGGGTGTCGCAGGTTCGAATCCTGCCGGGGGCACAGAGAAACACCACCTGGTCAGAGGTCCTTCTGTCCGACGGACGGGACGGCTTTCGTCCTAGCAGCACACATATGGGATGGGCGAGCTAAAGGACGTCCGTTGTGCTGCACGCGAGGCGGGCCGCCGTCTCGGCTGGCACCGCACCCGAAGACCCACGTCGTCGATCCAAGGCTCTTCGGGTTCGACGACCGCGAGGTCCCCAAGGAAATCAGCGAGCCGGCCGCCGGTGATGCTGCTGACGCCATCGACGCAGCACTCCGCAGCCGCGAGTAGAAGCAAGTACGGTCAGCCGTCGGCGCCCCACCTTTGCTGAAGAGCCTGTGCAGCATGCCGGAAATCCGTCGAGACCGACCCTGTGGTGGCTCTACCCTTCCCGCATGGCGCATGGAAAGACCTCGTACGTTTGCCTGCCCTGCCGGGCCTCGTACAAGCAGCCCTATCCCGGCTACCACGACCACGACCGGGTCTGTCCACGCTGTGCCGAACCACTGATCCATGTCGGCTCCGCCTTCGCGGCACCCAAGAGGCGGGACACCGCCTCCTGGCGCATCCTCTCCGTGCTGCTGCACGCCGGTGTGCGCTTCCACAAGAGCTGCTGCGGCGGCCCCGGCTACCGCCCCCGCACCCTCAGCGAGGTGCGGGAGCGGATGACCTACGCCCGGGCCACCGGAGAACCGTTCGCTCAGGCGTTGGTCCGCCGCGACCTGCCCTAGCCCGACAGAGACCACACCAGTCCTTGCGCCTCCTGCGCCAAGCTGTCGACGGCGGCGTGACGGAGGCCGCAGCCGTACTCGGCGACCGACTCGCCGCCATCGACGAGGACGCCGAAGCCCTGAGCTGGTACCTACATGCCGCCCGGCAAGGCCATACCGGTTCCATGGTCGCCGCCGGGTGCTGGTACCGCGACGACCTGGGAACAGCGCCGGACCCGGTCCAGGCCGTGCGATGGTTCCTGGCCATGGTCGACAGCGGCAACGGAGACGGGATCCATGAGGCGATCCAGCTGGTGAAGCAGAGCATGACCGGAGAACAGATCCGCACCGCTGGTCAGCTGGCCAGCCGCTCCTCCGAAGCCGAAACGCTGATCCACATGGCCCGCGAGCACGGCTGTTGATCGCTCGCCAAGCCGCCTTCAGGGTCGCGGCCCGTCTCAGTTTCCGTCTCATACAGCGCCGTTCACGTGCAACGACCCGCGAAGGACGGCGATGCATGATCAGCTTGAGATGTGGAGACCATCATCGCCAGCGGCATAGCTGTCTTGGGGACGCTGCTTGGTTCGGGGCTCAGCTTGGCGTTCCAGCAGCGCACCGCCGACAGGAGCCACGAGTTCACCCGTCGCGAGAAGCTGCGACAGGAACGACTCGACGCCTACTCCGCCTACGCCGGCGCGTTGATCAACTACCGCCGCTGCCTCGTTCACCTCTGGTTCTGCGAGCATGAACAACCACCGCCGGAGGACCCCGACACAGTGCGAATCCGTGCCTACGACCTACGCTCCAGCGCCCAGGAGGCGCTGTTCCGAGTGCAGATGCTGACCGACGACGAGACGCTGAGCCGGACCGCGGAGGACGTGCTCGCAGACGTTACGGCGCTGTCCAAGACTGGGAGCAGAACCGAACTCGACGATGCCAGGGTACGGACCCGTGACGACATCAGCCGACTCGTCAGAGCAGCCAAGCAACACCTCTGAGGCGCTCGCAGACGTGCCAGTTCGTAGAGCTCCACACCCCGGTGAAAGTGGCTGAGCCCGCAAAGGCCCCGAACCGGCCGTCATCGACATCAAGCCCTGACCTCGAACAGCGCGAGTGTCTACGATCGCGCGGTGAGCTACGACATCTACTTCTTGAAATCGGCGCGACGGTCAGTCCTGGGATGAGGCCCTGGAGGCGATGGGGGACGCAGCCGAAGACAGCGGGCCGATCCCTGCCCAGTTCCTCGAAGCCTGGGACCGAATAGTTCCGCAGGCCCGGATCCTGCTGGGTGAAGTGGACATCACGGAGTACGAGCAGGAGTCGCGGGACCTGAGCCACTCGGACACCGGCATCGGCCTGTCCGTCTTCGGTGACGAGGTGAGCCTCACGGTGCCCTACTGGCATGCCGGGGACAGGGCTGCGGTCGTGCTCGGCAAGGTCTTCGCCCTTTCGGCCATCGTCGAGAAGGAGACCGGGCTGACTGCCTACGATCCCCAGGTGGAGCGTCCGCTGGCGGAGGCGTCGCCGCAAAGCGTGATCGGGCTGATGTCTCGAACCACTGAGGACTTGCGCAGCCGCTACGGTGGTTGATCACCCAGCTACGGAGGGGCCGGCCAAGTTCCGAGCCACCTGCGCGTGCCACAGCCGTGCCAGATACATGGGGTCGGCTGCGGTCAACAACGGTGGCTGGCGGACGTATCCGCACCTGCTGGCTCGGCCAGTGAATCCGCAGGTCATCGGCACGGAATCCCCGCCTCTCTCCTGAAGTGGTCGTCCACCCCTGTCACTGAGTCCACACCCGCTGGAACTCTTCGGCCGGGATGACTTCCAGCGGGTCGTCTTCAGGTCGATCGCCTGGTCCGTCAGGAAGCCGTGCTCGTCTTCCAGGTGCTCCCAGTTGTACCGGTGGGGTCGGCCGGCCGGGGTCAGCTCAGCTTGCTTGATGGCGATCAACTTGCCGTGGTCGGGTACGGCCTCGAAGTACCACAAGCCGCCCTCCTCGTCGGCGTGGCGAAAGTGGTGCCGCAGGTTGGCCCCCTCATCAAGAGATCGGAAGTACGCCGCGCTCCGCTTTGATGCGCTCCAGGTCAACCACAGGGTCATCGTGCCAGCGAGCGCGTGCGGTTGCACCGTTCTGACATCCACGGGTGACATCAACGCCCCCGGACACCAGCACCCCTAGACGGTCCTGCACGGCTGGCGTGGCTGGGTCAGGAGCCCTTCCGTCCAGCGGACGGGAGGGCTCCTACGCGTGCTGCACACATACAGGCTCAGCGATGTTCCTCGACGCCGCGCTCCTCGTCCTCGCCTCCGCCCCCCGTCATGATCTGCTCCGCGGGCTCGGGGGATCACCCGCGGGTCAGGCCCATCTCGCCCGCGCGCAGTCCGGCCTGGAAACGGGAGCCCGCGTTGAGGGCGAGGAGCAGTTCGGCGACCCGGCGGCGGTAGGTGCGCAGCGACATGCCGAGTTCCCGTGCGGCTGTCTCGTCGGTGGCGCCGGAGGCCAGGGCGCGCAGAACCCTTGCGCTTTGGGCGTCGATCCGGGGCCCTTCCGCGCTCAGGAAGGCCGCGAGGTCGGTGGCGCTCTCCCAGGCGGCTTCGAACAGCGCGTAGGCCCCGTCGACCAGCGCCGGTGTGGCGCTCATGGTGTAGGTGCGGTGTCCGTGGGTGGGCGGTGCGGATGTCATCGGGCTGGTGAGGATCATGGTTCGCCGGTCGATGAAGAAGGTTCCCCGGGACAGCGGGGTGGCGGTGATCCGGATCTGCATGCCGTGGGCGGCCATCTCGCGCAGGGCTTCCCGGTCGCGCTCGTCGGCGAGCACGGCGGGGCTGTACAGCTTGCGGGCCCGAACCGCCCCGTCACGACGCATCGTCAGGCGGGCGGCCTCACGGGCGCCGGGCCAGGTGTCGAGGTCGCGGGCGACGTTGACCCACTCCATGTCGTCCGACTCCGCCAAGGGCCTGATGCGCGCCCAGAGCTCAAGATCACTGCGGAGCGTCATGACCTGTGGCATGCGTCCATTGTGCCGGGTGGCAGCAACATGCCACGGGCTCGTCGGCTGTCGCCGGGCCTTGCAGGCTGGAGGTCATGAGCAACAGATTCCTCTTGGGCGGCGACCGTGACGTCAACAGGCTCGGCTTCGGCGCCATGCGCCTGCCCTCCAAGGACGGTATGGGCGGTCCCGCCCGCGACCCGGAGGCCGGCCGTGCCGTGCTGCGGCGTGCCGTCGAACTCGGGGTCGACCACATCGACACCGCCGACTTCTACGTCAGCCACGGCGGTACCGTGCGTGCGAACACCCTGATCCGCGAGGCCCTGTACCCCTACCCGTCCAACCTTGTCATCGCCACCAAGGTCGGGCCCGTCATCCGCCCCGATGGCCTCCACCACGGGACCTCGGACGACATGCGTGGGCTTGTCGAAGCAAACCTCGATGGCCTGGGCGTGGACCGGCTCGATCTCGTGTACCTGCGCATCGGGGCGATGACACCCCCGCACGGCGAGTCGCTCGCCGAACGCTTCGAGGCGCTCGCCGCGCTGCGCGAGGAGGGCCTGATCCGGCACCTCGGCCTCAGCAACGTCGACACCGGCCATCTCGCGGAGGCTCGCGCCATCGCGCCCGTCGCCGCCGTACAGAACCATGCCGCCCAGCGTGACGAAGCGGACCTCCTCGCCGCCTGCCAGGAGTCCGCCATCGCTTTCGTGCCCTTCTTCCCTGTGGGCGGCGGTCGGGAACTCGACGACGAGCGTCTTGCCAAGGTGGCGGCCCGGCACCGCGCCACCGTCGCCCAGATCGGCCTCGCCCGGCTGCTGGCCTCCTCCCCGGTGGCCCTGGCCATCCCGGGCACGGGGTCCCTCTGCCACCTGGAGGACAACATGGCCGCCGCCGCGATCACCCTCACCGACGACGACCTCGCCGACCTCTCCTGACGTCGCACACGAAAGAAGCCCCTGCCATGAAGCTGCTGATCCTCGGTGCGACCGGTCCCACCGGTCGTCATGTGGTCGATCTGGCCCTGCGATCCGGCGACTCGGTCACGGCCTTCGTCCGTAACCCGGCGGCCCTGGGTAACCTGGCCGAGCGGGTCACGCCGGTCACCGGGGACGCCACCTCACACCGCGACCTCGCCACCGCGGCGGCCGGGCACGACGCGATCGTCTCCGCGCTCGGAAGGGGAAATTCGGTGCGTGCCGACGGCCTCTTCACGCGCGCCTCGGCGGCCGTGATCGGCGCGGCCGAGGAAGCGGGTGTCTCCCGCCTGGTGTGGCTGTCGTCGTTCGGTGTCGGCCAGACCTTCGACTGGTCGAGCACCACGCAGAAGCTGATCTACAGCACGCTGCTGCGGTCGATCTACGCCGACAAGGAGATCGCGGACGAGAACATCCGCTCCAGCGGGCTGGACTGGACCGTGGTCTACCCGACCAAGCTGACCCACAGCCCCGCCAAGGGCACCTACAGCGCGGACGACCGGCTGCCGATGAAGGGCAACCCGACGATCAGCCGCGCGGACGTCGCCGCCTTCCTGCACCAGGCAGCACACGGCAGAGAGTGGATCAACCGCGCCGCCGTCATCTCGGACTGAGTGTCCACACTCCGTGTATGACAGTCGTTATAGGCGGGTGTAGCCTCACGCCTCATGCTCTATAACGACTGTCATAGGAGGATGCCGTGACGATCATTACCGTGAACACCCCCAAGGGGCGCCTCGACCTCGAGCAGCGCCGCGAGCTGGCCGAGACGCTGACGGACGCGGTGCTGGTGCCCGAGGTGGGACAGTCCGCTCCGGCCGCCCGCGTCGGGTTCCAGGTGCACTTCGTCGAGCGCGAGCCGGACATGATGGCCATCGGTGGGCGGCTGCTTTCGGACGCCGGTCCGGAACTCGACGTGATGGTGATCGACATCGCGGTCATGGACGCCGCCTGGCAGCCGGACGTACGAGGCCAGGTCATCGAGCGCGTCCTGGCCGCACTGGCGGAGTCCTGCGGACTGGAGAAGCCGTCACCGACATGGTGGGTCAACTTCCGCGTGATCGACGAGGGCAGCTGGGGCTCGTCCGGGGGCGTGCTGTCCGTCCTCCCGCTCCTTGAGAGCGGAGTGTTCACCGAGGAGAGAGCCAAAGCCGTCCGTGCCGCGCTGGGCGTCTGAAGTCGACAGCGCCGGGCTTCCAGGCATGCGCGGGGCCCTGTCCCCGCCCGGTCAGCCCTTGATCGCGGCGAGGACGAGTGCCTGCAACTGCTCCGCGGTGCGGTCCAGGGGCTGAGTGCTGCGCTTGGCGCGGCACATGGCCACGGTCCCCTCGACGGCCGCGACGACGAGGGTGGCGAGCTGGGCCGCCTGCTCACGCTCGGCACCGTGCTCGCGCAGCGAGTCGGCCAGCAGGCTTTCCCAGGCACCGAAGACGTCAGCCGCGGCTACCAGGGCGGCCGGTGTCGAGTCAGTGGGTGGCTCCTCGATGGAGACGGCGAGAACCGGGCAGCCCGCTCGGAAGTCACTCTCGACGACGATCTTGCGCCACAGTGCGAGGAAGGCGCGCAGGCCGGCGACCGGCCCCGCCTCCAGCTCCCTGCGCAGCCTGCGCGCGACCCACTCGCCCGTATGGCGGACGGCCTCGGTGGCCAACTGCTGCTTGCCTTCGGGGAAGTAGTGGTATGTCGAGCCGAGCGGCGCCCTGGCGTGCTTGGCCATCTCGCGGATGCTCGTCGCGTTCAGACCGCGTCGACTGATCATGTCGGCCGCACCGGCCACGATCCGCTCGCGCGCCGCCGGACTTGACTTGGCCACGTACCCGATCCCTTCGACTCCACTGGCTATAACAGCCGTCATAGTCTAGCGTGACCGTCGCTTATAACGACCGTCATAAGCCTTGTCGTCGAACGAGACGAAGACGAACGCAACGAAGAGAGGTGTGCCCATGCCGATGATCCGGCCCACAGTCCCCGCCGCCGCCCTGACCGAACAGAGCCGCCAGAGCATCCAGCGCGACCTCGCCGCCGTACTGCTGCGCTGGGAGGGCGCACCCGACACGGCGTTCTTCCGCGCCCAGGCATGGAGCTACCTCGTAGAACTGCCGGAAGGCGCCCAGATCAGCGCCGAGGACGACGCGCCGCGCTTCCTGGTGGAGGTCACGGTCCCGCAAGGGGCGTTGTCCGAGCGCCGCAAGGCGGGCCTGGTCGAAGAGGCGACGAAGACCGTCCTGGCCGCCGCCGGTCTCGGCCAGGACGACGCCCTGCGGGTGTGGGTGCTCGTCCACGAACAGCCCGACGGCACCTGGGGCGCGGGCGGCTCCGTCATCCGCTACGCCGACCTGGTGGCCCTGGCGAAGGGACAGCAGGCCGATGCGTGAACTGACCTACGTCGCACGGCGCACCGTCGAGTGGCACGAGGCACCCGACCCGGAACTCCGGTCCGACAAGGAGGCGATCGTCGCACCGGTGGCCGCCACCCCCTGTGACGTGGACTCCTCGATCCTGGCCGGGCATGGCTTCATAGACCCGCCCTTCGCCCTCGGCCACGAGTGCGTCGCCCGGGTCGTGGAGACGGGCGACGCCGTCACCGCCGTAGCCCCCGGCGACCTCGTCGTCGTCCCCTGGTCAATCAACTGCGGTGCCTGCGACCACTGCCGGGCCGGACTGACCGCGCACTGCACCGCCGTCCCCTACATGGCCATGTACGGCGCACCGATCGGCGGCAATTGGGGCGGGCTCTTCTCCGACCTGGTCCGCGTGCCCTACGCCGACGCCATGCTCGTCCCGCTACCGGCCGGCCTCGACCCGGTCGCCATGGCCTCAGCCAGCGACAACTGGTCCCTGGCCTGGCGCCTGGTCGCCCCCCACCTCAAGGGCCGCCCCAGAGCACGCGTCCTGGTCGTCGCCCGCGGCAGCATCGGCCTGTACGTGTGCGACATCGCCCGCGCGCTCGGTGCCTCCGAAGTGCTCTACGTCGACCCGGACCCCGAACACCGCATCCTGGCTCGCGCTTTCGGGGCCGCCACCGCCGAAACCCTGGAACCGATCCCCCAGGGCTACGACATCGCCGTCGAGGCCACCGGCCGCGTCGACCAGCTCGCCCTGGCCGTCAAGTCCCTGAGTCCGGAAGGGATCTGCGAGTCGGCGGGCAACCATTTCCGCCCCGGCGAGCTGCCCCTGCTCGACATGTACCTCACCGGCGTCACCCTGCGCATCGCCCGCGACAACGTACGCGCCCACCTCCCCGACGCCCTCGAACTCGCCGCCTCCGGCAAGGTCGCCCCCGAGAAGGTGGTCTCCCACGTCATCGACTGGGAGGACCTGCCGACCGCGCTGCCGGAAAGGCACCTCAAGCCCGTCTTCGTCCGGGCAGATGACTGACGATCGCACTTGGCCCGCACCTCACCAGCCCACCACACCGAGAAACCCGATGCACACCTCCCTCACCGACCCGCCGTCCACCGGCAATGCCACCGAACCCACGCACGCGACAGCCGAGGAACTGGAACACCAGAAGGCGGCCATCACCCGACTCGGCCACGAACTGCGTGCCTTGGTGGAAGCCACCGTCCGCACCGCCGCCTCCCCCGACACCCTGCACCGCGTGGCAGACGGCGTCCGCCACGTCACCGGCCACCTGACGGGGCGACGACGGTCGCGAGGAGAGATCCCCGAGGCGGACGAGTTCCCCGCGGGAGCACGGATGTACAGCCCTGTCACCGGGGCCGGGAGCCCGCTGGCCCCGCCCGTGCAGGTGACGCCTACCGCCGACGGCCTGGTGGGCCACTGCTCGCTCGGCATCGCCCACGAAGGGCCGCCCGGCTACGGCCACGGCGGCATGAGCGCCATGCTGTTGGACGAACTCATGGGGCACGCCTGCGCGGCAGCCGGGACGCCCGGCCTGACGGTCTCTCTCCAGATGCGCTACCACCGCCCGGTCCCACTGGAAACGCCCCTGCGGATCTTCGCCCGCGTCACCGGCACGGACGACCGCAAGATCTTCGTGAGCGGGTCGATCGCCACCCAGACAGACCCTGACGCGAACCTCGTCACTTCCGACGGGGTCTTCATCGCTCCCGACCCTCACCGCGCTCGCACCCTGTTCCCGGGAATGCAAGCAGATCCGTGACCGGCCGCGAGCAGAGGGCGCATCCCCCGACCGTGTTTCGGCCCGGCCTTCGAGGCAAGGGGCCACCCCGCAGAAGCACTTGCATGAGCAGCTGGTCCCCCGCCAGAAGCTGTTTTCCCACTCCAGACACTCTACAGTCGACGTTTCCGCAGGTCACAGCCCCGCCCAGGGAAAACTCCCAAAGCGGGTGTCGCAGGTTCGAATCCGCCGGGGGCACAACGCACTACCGCTCCGACCTGGGATTCCTCCCCCAGGGAGGGGTTCTACTCGGCCTCGGGCTTCTCGTCCGGTGCGAAGTGGCCGCCGGTAAGGGTGTTGAAGAGCATCGGGGAGCCGTCGGCTCCATGCGCTGGACACCGCGGGCGAGGTCCAAGGACATGGCAGGCTGCCTCCGGGCGGTGGACGGCGGCCTCGTCCATCAAGCTGTCGGAGATCATTGCCCGCGGTACGCGGCGCGTGACGTCGTCGAGATGCGCCGTCGTGAGACGAACTCGGCGACGTCGCACGGGAGTTTCGTCGGCGCCCTGGGGCAGGGGCGAAGGGCCTGGGCCGCCTCGTGCTCATGGCGCGGCCACACGGGTGGTTCTGCGCGGAGCGCCCTCGCTGGTCAGACAATCCGGCGTGCCGACGAACAGATACCGGACATTTGCGCATTAACCTCTCGTCATCTTATGACGTGGCGGATCGCGTACGCGTCCGCTTCAACGCTCGGAGAAGACATGCGCAAGCCTCGCAAGACCGCTGTCGTGGTCGTCCTCGTCAGCGCCATCGGCTTCCTCGGCACCGGCACCGCCTACGCCGACGGACACGCACACGGACACAAGCACGGACACAAGCACGGACACAAGCAAGCCGGTAAAGAGACCAAGACGCTCGTCATCAACCAGAGCACCACATGCAGCACGACCGAAGAGAACGTCGACGTACAGGGCCAGTCCGGGTTCCAGAACGGCCTGGAGGGCAACCGGTCCAACGGCGCCGGCTCGCCTGGCACGCAGAAGACCAACCTCGGCTCAAGTCAGGGCTGCAACAACACCGTCGTCCTCGGCAAGTAGCTCACACACCAGGTCACAGGCCCTTCCGTTCGGTGAACGGGAGGGCCTCTGACCTGGTGGTACGCCTGCGTACGGCCCCCGAACAAGATCTTTTCAGGGAGACGTCAGCGGATCGAGACCGAAGACGTCGTGGAGCCGTACTTCGAGCGCCTTGAGGTCCTTGATGCCTTCGGCGAGTTCTTTCCAGCCCCGGGCCTCCTCCTTGGCCTGCTCGGCGCTCTGGCTCTCGACGGTGCCGAGCCGCGTCGAGTCGAGAATGTCGTCGCCGCCGTTGTTGACGTGCTTGAGGGCGGCCGACCAGGCGGCCTGGGTCTTGCGGTCGGGGATGGGAGGGTACTTCTGGGCCTCATGGACCCGGTCGAAGTACCAGGTGAAGTCAATGACCCAGTCGCCCTCGGCGTGCTGGGCGTAGACCTCCTCGGCCTCCCTGCGCACGCCGGTGATCTGCTCCTCACCTCCGGATTCGTACCAGTGGACGACACTGTTGGCGATCTGCGCGGGGTCGGTGAAGGACGCGTAGGCGGTCGGCGGGGCGGTCTCTGTCGGGGGCTGCAGTGGGTCGACGATCGACGAGGTGCTGTCCGTCGGCGTCGCCCGGTGGCCGGCGTCGCTTCGGGATCACCGGAGCAGGCGACCAGCGTCACTGCGGTGACCACGGAGAACACGGAGAACACCAAGGTGTGGACGCGTATGACGTGAGGCGTCGGCCGCTTCATCGCACGGTCCTGGTGATCAGCTCAGCAAGCAGACGGGCGCGGGGGATCATCTGCGTGATCTCGACGTACTCGGTGTCCGCATGGGCGCCACTGCCCACGGCGCCCAGGCCGTCCAGGGTCGGGCAGCCCGTCGCCGCGGTGTAGTTGCCGTCCGAGGCACCTCCGACGGCGGTTCCGCGCGGGGGCGCCTGGCCGAGTTCCACGGCGACACGGGAGGCGAGGGCGAACAGGTCGGCGCAGGACTCCGGTTCCATGGGCGGACGTTGAGCGCCGCCCAGGATCTCCAGCCGGGCTCCGGCCGTTCGGGGGGTGAGCTCTCGTACCAGCTCGTCGATCCGGTCCTGTGCCGCTGCGGTCGGCACGCGTACGTCCACCGACACCCTCGCCAGCGCCGGCACCGTGTTGCGTGCGCTGCCGGCCGAGAGCAGGGTGGGCGTGACGGTCGCGACGCCCAGGACGGGGTGGGCGGCGGCGTCCATCGCGGCCTCGACACCGGCGACGGCCAGCACTTGGTGAGCGGCCTCGACTGCGGCGTTGACACCCGTGTGCGGTTCCTGACCGGCGTGCGCGGCCCTGCCGTGCACCACGACCTCGTACCGTGAGGTGCCCTTGCGGGCGATCTTGAGCGCGCCCCTCTCGTCCGCGGCCGCCTCCAGCACGAAGGCGGCCGCGCACCCCCGTGCGGTCTCCTCGATCAGTTGCCGGGAGGTCGGGGAGCCGACCTCCTCGTCCCCGTTGACCAGCACGCACACTCCGTCCGGGGAGGGCAGCGAGGCCAGCGCGTGGATCATCTGCACCAGGCCCGCCTTCATGTCCAGGACCCCCGGGCCGCGGGCGATGCCGTCGGCCACCGACCACGGACGGGACCGGAGCGAACCGATGGGCCACACCGTGTCGTGATGTCCTGCCAGCAGCACGCGCGGCGTGCCGAAGATCCATCGCAGATGGGTCACCCCGTCGATCACGATCGTCTCCGGCTCCGCCCCCAGCAGCCTCGCGCCCAGGGTGCCGACCACCTCGGCACTGCGCGCCACCGCGGCGTGATCAGCCGAGAAGGACTCACACAGGACGAGTTCCTCCAGATCGGCGAGCATCACCGGCAGTTCGAGCGGGGCTTCCCTGGTCACCGGCCCCACCCCTTCGCAACTCTCCCTCGCCACAACACACTTCTCCCTCGGATCTCGTGAGTCGGTGGAGCGGCGGCGCGTTCCCCTCCGTCGCGCCGCCGCACGAACGACGCTAGGGCGGAGCGAGACATGACACCAGCGACTGGATTGCATGGGATCTATGCTCTGGAGGAATGTGTTGAGGGTTGAGAGGCGATGCTCAAGCCGGATGAAGGTTCTGGCGGCGGGAGGAACGTGTTCGAGACCGACGCGCTGCGGCTGCTCGTGACCGTGGCGGAGACCGGGTCGTTCACGCACGCGGCGATCCGGCTCAACTACACGCAGTCCGCGGTGTCCCGGCGGATTGCCACGCTGGAACAGCAGGCGGGTGGGCCGTTGTTCGAGCGGCTCCCGCGCGGTGTACGGCTCAATCCCGCCGGGCGCGCTCTGCACCGGCACGCTGTGGAGGTGCTCGACCGGCTGGCGCGGGCGGAGCGGGAACTGGCCGTGCTGCACGCGGGGTACGGCGGGCTGCTGCACGTGGGCGCGTTCGCCACTGCCAACATCTCACTGCTGCCCGCCGCCCTGCGGGCGCTCCAGGACGCCACGCCGGATGTCGACGTCATCGCCGTCGAAGGCCCGACCGGCACGCTGATGCGGCGGCTCGCGGACGGGGCACTGGACCTCGCCGTCGTCAGCGACTATCCGTACGGGCTTCCGTCGGCCGACGGGGTCACGACGACCGTGCTGTGCGAGGACGAGCTGTTCGTCGCCCTCCCGCGCGGGCACCGTCTGGCCACCGGCAAGGCGGTGGACCTGCGCGAGCTGCGCGACGAAGCATGGCTCCAGAGCGCGTACGGCGACCGCCCCACGATGCTCGCCGACGCCTGTGCCCGGGCGGGCTTCACTCCCAGGAAAATCATCCGTATCGCGGAGTGGGCCGGGAAGTTCGGCTACGCGGCCGCCGGCCTGGGAGTGGCGCTGGTCCCCTCACTGGCCTCTTGGGCAGTCCCCGACGAACTCGTCCTGTGCCGCCTCACCGACCCCGCCCTGCGCCGCACCCTGCACATCGCGCTGCCTGCCGCCCCGCTGCCGGCGGCACTGCAACTGCGAGACCTTCTGCGCGACGCCGCAGACTGAATCCTTGATACGAAAATACGAACTTACGCAGGTTGGCAATACGAACTTACCCAGGTCGGCCTGAGGCAAGTTCACTGGTCGGACCTCTGGTATTCACTCGTGGGTTCAATCGTTGCTCGAGAACTGGCCTTCGTTACATGGAAGTTGCGTTTGCCACGCGTGAACGCGCATCTCGTCCGCGACCTAGGAGTGCCTGTGGCCCTCGCACGCCGTTCGTTCCGAGTTGCCGTGAAGGCGTCGGTGATTGCCGTTGCCACGGCGGGACTTGTCACCCCCGGTGCTGTAGTCGACCCGTACGACAACACCGCGGCCGCCGCTTCGGCGACCGCCGTTCCTCGGCCCATCGCCGGCTGGCAGCACGATCGGCTCGCCTCCGGAGTGGATCTGTATCAAGGGAGGATCTCGGGCCGTCCCGGTGCGGACCACTGGACGGTCACGGTGCGCGCCGACGGCGCTCACCTCGCCACCGAGCAGGGCGCGGAGGCCCTGGCGGAGCGGCTGCGTGGCGCCGGGTTCAGTGCTCGTAGTGAGCGGGTCGAATGGCCGCGGGGTTCGGACCGCAGGGGGCTGGTCGGTGTGCGCGTCCGGGTCGGGGAGTACGCCGCCCGGGCCGAGGCCGACGCGCAGCGTCAAGCCCTCGCGGACGCCGGGTTCGACGCGGTCAGCGAGTGGACCGGCGCGGACGGTGTGCCCGGCACCGGTCTGGCCCAGGTCAAGGTGGTGATCATCGACCCGAAGCGCTACGGCGGTGCGCTGGACGCCACGTACGGCATGGGTGTCGCCGGCCGGGAGAAGGTGAGCGACATGGCCGTCCGCGACGACGCCCTGCTCGGCGTCAACGCGGGCTTCTTCGTCATGGAGGGCAAGGACGGCGTGCCGGGCGCCTCGGCCGGTATCGCCGCGTACGACGGGGAGTTGCAGAGCGCGGCGACCAACGGGCGGATCGCGGCAGTGCTGCGCGGCGACGGTCTGCGCCCGGAGTTCAAGAAGCTCCGCACGGAGATCGGCGTCCGCGCGGGTGGGGCGTCCGCGGTCGTCGATGGCGTCAATCGCGTGCCTGGCCTGGTGCGCAACTGCGGCGGGGTCGGAGGCGACTCCCCGACCGAGCGGCCTCAGCACGATGTGACCTGCACCGATCCCGACGAGATCGTCGAATTCACCGACGAGTTGGGCGCGAGCACCCCGGCCGGTGACGGCGTCGAGGCGGTACTCGACGCGAGCGGCCGGGTGCGGGAGGTGCGTCCGCGCGGCGGTGCCGTGCCGGACGGCGGCAGCGTCCTGGCCGGCGTCGGCGAAGGAGCCTCCTGGCTGCGTGCGCATGCGACGCCGGGCAGCCAACTGAAGGTACGGCAGCGGATCCTGGACGAGCGCAGCCGCGAACTCGAACTCGGCCCGCAGGACGACATCGTCAACGGCGGCCCCGAGCTGGTGCGCGACGGAAAGGTCGCGGTGAACTACGCAGCCGACGGCATCGAGCGGATCGGTGACCCGTCCTTCGCGTACACCTGGGGCATCAAGCGCAACCCGCGCATGCTCCTGGGCGTCGACCGGCAGGGCCGTGTGCTCCTGGTCACCGCGGACGGCCGCCAGCCCGGCTACAGCGACGGATTCGGCCTCAACGAAGGGGCGGAGCTGATGAAGTCGCTCGGTGCGGTGCGCGCCATGGCCCTCGACGGCGGTGGTTCCGTCACCACGGTGGTGAACGGCAAGGTGATCAACTCGCCGTCCGACGGCACCGAGCGGGCAGTGGGCGACGCGTTGCTGCTCACCCGCTGACGGCCGCGTCACCCAGGCTGTCAGGGCTTGTGTCGGACGGTGCAGGCGCAGGGCTGTGCTCGGGTAGGACGCCGGCCTTTCACGGGCGGTCGGCGCGTGATGCGGTAGGTACGCCTCGAGGCCCATCTCGCCCGCGGGCGACGCCTCTCGCGCCGGAGGCGGCACGCCTCAGGGGCCTGATCCGGGAAGTGGATCAGGCCCCTGGGGTTTCGCGTGCCCCGTACTCACCGAAGAGGCGCGTCCTAGAAGGCGCTGTTGTCGCAGCCCATGGTCGAGCCCACGTGGGTGTGCTGACCGCCCGAGTTGCCCTCGCCGTTGAGCGCGTTGCCCAGGACGCCGTTGAGGATGCCGACCTGGCCGAGGACGTCGACGTTCAGGTCGTGCGACTTGCAGTGCGAGCTCTGCATGACGCTCTTGCCGCCGTGCCCGTCCTTCCCGTTGGCGGTGGCGGTGCCGGCGCTCAGGATTCCGACGCTGCCGAGAGCGACGACCACGACGGCAGCCTTGTGAAGCTTGTGCATGTCATCTCCGGAAGTGAGGAGTGGTGTGTGCGATCCGCGACAGATCGACTTCCTACAGTTACGGGAGATTAGTATGAAAAATGACCATAGAAACCAGCGACGCGCCGTGATCTGCGATCCAGCGAGGAAGCACCCGGACAGCCCCAAGCCGGGCGCACACTGGAGGCACAGGACACATAGGACCGTGCGTCATGAGCCGAACCCGGAGGTGGGCCATGAGCACCCTCGAAGAGCACATCGATGTCGGAGTCCCGGTGGACAGGGCCTGGGACAGACTGCACCGGGTGGAGGACTATCCGCGCTTCGTCGCGGGAGTGCGGGGCGCCCGTCCGGAGGCGGAGGGGCGGGCGCATCTGGACGTCGAAGCCGGCGGACGGGCCCGGGAGTTCGCGGCCGAGGTCGCCGACCACGGCGACGAACGTGTGATGGAGTGGCACACCACGGGTGCCGCGGAGCTGACGGGTTCCTTCTCGCTGCAGCCGATCGACCAGAACCACACCAGGGTCCAGGCGCGACTGGAGTACGACCCCGGCACCATCAGGGAGACCTTCGGCGGGCCGAAGGGATTCGCGCAGGCGAATGCGATCGAGCGGCTCGTCCGCAGTGACCTGGAGTCCTTCAAGGAGTACGTGGAAAGGGAGCAGTGAGCGACAGAACAGCGGTGGACGCGGTGGGCGGTGATGGTGCCGTATGCCGTACGTCGCCGTGAGTGCGCTGAGTCATCCGGGACTGCTCAGGGACCGCAACGAGGACAGTCTCGTCGTCGGCCCGTGGACCCTGTGCGCCACGGTCACCGAGAATCCGCAGACCCTGGCCTTCCCCCTGGGCACCCCGCTCGTCGTCGCCGTCGCCGACGGACTCGGCGGGCATCCCGGCGGTGAAGTGGCCAGCGCCCTGGTGGCACGTCAGCTCGCGGCGGTCGGTGCGGCACTGAGCGACGAGGACGCCGTACGCAGCGCCCTGAGCGCCTGCAACCGCGCCGTGTACGAGGCGGCCGGCGGCGACGAGGGCGGCGAACTCGCCACCATGGGAACGACCGTGGCCGGCGCCGTCGTACAACCCGATGCGCTGCTCGTGTTCAACGTGGGCGACAGCCGCGTCTTCGCCGCCTCCCCCGACGGCCTGCGTCAGGTGAGCGTCGACGACAGCGGCCCACTCGAACCCGGGCAGCGCACCACCTCCCTCGTCACCCAGTGCCTGGGCGGCAGCCCGACCTACCGCGCCATCCGCCCCCACGTGACGTCCCTGCCCCTGTCCCCCGGCGATCGCTACCTCATCTGCACGGACGGCCTGACCGACCCGGTCCCGACCGACGTCCTCGACAAGGTGATGCGGGAACACGACGACGGACGGGCCGCGTTCGAACTGTGGAAGACCGCGATCGAGGCCGGCGGCCCCGACAACATCACGCTGGCGGTCGTGCGGGTCGGGGAGGACGAGTAGACAGTTCACGCGCTTGCGCAGACCGCCCCATTGAGCCTGAAGGACGTCGGCGCGGAATTCGTGGCCCCCTTGCTCCCCGTGAACCCGACCGTCACCGAACCCGCCGCCGGGATGGTGGACGTGTATGACGCGGGCGACACCGTCACCGTGCCCGCGTTCTGGGTAGCCGTCCCGCCCCACATGTTGGTGACGGTCTGCCCGTCGGCGAAGGTGAAGGCCAGGTTCCACCCGCTCAGGGGCGTCGTGCCGGTGTTGCGGATCACGATCTCGCCCTGGAAGCCGCCCGGCCACTCGTTCACCGCCCGGTAGCCCACCGAGCAGCCCACTCCCGCCGCCTCGTCCGTCGTGACGCTCACCGTCGCCGAGCGTGCCGAGCGGTTGCCGGCGGCGTCGCGGGCGTGGACGGCGAAGATGTACGTCGTGTCGGGGGTGAGGCCGGTGAGGGTGGCGGTGTTCGTGGTGGAGGCGGCGGCCGTCTCCACAGAGGTCCCCGCGACCCGGACCACGTCGTACGCGGTGACGGCGACGTTGTCCGTGGCGGCGGGCCAGGTGAGGGTGGCCGATGTGGCGGTCACGGAGGACGCCGTCGGGGTGCCGGGGGCCGTCGGGGCCTGGGTGTCGGGCGCCGTGCCGCCGAAGATCGTGGCCTCCTTCGACGTCTGGACGATGCCGTTGGCGCCGTGGAAGATGCGCTGGCCCCAGGAGCTGAGCCGGGCCGGGTCGAAGTCGATCGCCAGGTCGAGGATCGGGTCGGTGTTGCCGCTCCAGGACCATGCCAGGTAGCCGAGGTCGAGTTGTTCGGCCGCCGCCATCATCGTGTCCTCGTCGGGGTCGCCGTACTGGTCGGGAGGACCGCCGAACTCGCCTATCAGGATGGGCAGTCGGGCCGTCACGAAGGCGTTCAGGTAGTCGGTGATCTCCTGTGCCGTGTCGAAGACGCTGTACATGTGGATGGAGAAGATCAGGTTGCCGGTGGGGTCGGCGTCGTACACGGTCTGGGCATTCGCCCGCATCACGCCCTGCCAGTCCTGGCCCCAGTTGGGCGCGTCCACCATGATCGTGTGCTCGAATCCGGCCGACCGCAGCTTCTGTACGGCGGCGACGGTCGGGGCGGTCCAGCCGGCGGGGTTCGTGTTGCCCCAGGGCTCGTTGCCGATGTTGATGATGACGTAGTTCTCCTGGCCGGCCAGGACGCCCTTCAGGCCGATCCAGTAGTCGGCCGCCGAGTCGAGCGTGGCGGCCGCGGCCTCCTCGCCGTAGCCGGTGGTGTCGTGCACCTCCAGGACGCAGATCAGCCGGTTGGCCTTGCAGTCGGCGACGACCGCGGCCACGTCCTCGGCGCTGTTGCGCGTCCAGCGGTGGCCGTTGGAGAGGACGACCCGGACGGTGTTGGCGCCGAACGCCTTGATGTCCGCCAGGGACTGCGTCTCGCCGGGGTACCAGGTGTGGGCGTGGTTCACCCCGCGCATGACGAAGTCGTTGCCGTTACCTTCGAGCAGACGGCCGTCGCTGATGTGGAGGCCGGTGGCCCGGGCGCCGGGCGGCTCCGCGTGGGCGGGGACCGTGCCGAGGGCCAACAGGCCCACGAGAAGGGCCAATAACACGGTGACGGGACTCTTTGCGCTCTTCGTGCTGCTTCTCGTAGTTCTCACTGCGACTCCAGAGGCTCCAGAGGAATGAATGAGCGTGAGCAACGTGAGCATCGACAGAAACGTGGGGCAGTGGGAGCGCTCCCATGAACCCACTAGGGCAGGGACACGTCAAGACATCGCGCAAGCGCTTTCTCGAACGCCCCCGCATTCAGGCCCAGCTGACCTAAGTTGGTGACCTGATCACCGCACCGATCACCCGCACTCCTGAGAAGGAGGGTCTGCCGTGTCGTCGGACCCCACGACCAAGCCGCACTCGGCCCGCTTCTGGAACTACTTCGTCGGCGGCAAGGACCACTACCCGGTCGACCGGGAGATCGGCGACCACATCAAGGAGATCTTCCCCGGCCTCGTCGACGTGGCCGTCACGAGCCGGCACTTCCTGGGGCGTGCCGTCCGCCACCTCGCCGGTGAGCAGGGCATACGGCAGTTCCTGGACATCGGCACCGGGCTGCCGACCGCCGACAACACGCACGAGGTGGCCCAGCGCGTGGCACCGGACGCCCGGATCGTGTACGTCGACAACGACCCGATCGTGCTGACCCACGCCAACGCCCTGCTCACGAGCACACCCGAGGGCAGGACCGCGTATCTGGACGCCGACCTGTACGCCCCGAAGGCCGTCCTGGGGGCTGCCGCCGGCACGCTCGACTTCTCTCAGCCGGTCGCCCTGATGATCCTCAACACCCTCGGCCACGTCGCCGAGTACGAGCACGCGCGCGGGCTGGTGCGTGAGCTCATGGCGGGCCTGCCGACGGGCAGCTACCTGGTGATCAGCGACAGCACCTCCACCAGCGAGGGCATGATCGCCGCGTCGGAGGCGTACAACGCGAGCGGCGCGGTGCCGTACCACGTACGCAGCGTCGAGGAGATCGCCGGCTACTTCGACGGCCTCGAACTCGTGGAGCCCGGCATCATCCAGGTCACCGAGTGGCGCCCGGAGTACGGCGACCCGGTCACCGTCGACGCCTACTGCGGGGTGGGGCGCAAGCCGTAGCGCTCACGCGTCTGCCGCAACCCGGGCGCCAGCGCCGCCGTCACCCCGAGCGACACCAGCGCCATGACCGTCATCGCGGTTGCCGGAGAGGTCAGTTGGGCCACGGACCCCGCCAGCGCCGCGCTCACGCCCTGCATCGTGAGCATCCCGGCGGAGTGCAACCCCAGGGCGTGGCCTGCCAGTTCGTCCGGGGTGAGGGACATCAGCCGCTCCTGCTGCACCAAGCTCGCGCCGAAGCCAACCGACGCCACGGCCACCGCGACCGCCGCGAGCGGAACCGCCGGACGCAGCGCGAAGAAGGTGTACGGCAACGCCAGCAGCAACAGCAGCGGCACTCCGAGCCGCCCCCGCACTCTCCGCGGCAGCAGCCGGCCGACCGTTACGTCCCCGACGAACATCCCCAGCGCCGCACAGGCGAACAGGATGCCCGCGTCGGAGGGGGCGTAGGAGACGAACAGCGACTCGCAGCCGACGACCAGGCCGTTGGGGATCCAGAGGGCGAGAAAGACGTACCGGCGTGGGCGGGAGGACCACAGCAGGGCGTTCGTGCGCCAGGTCGCCGTCACCGAAGGGCGGCCCGACGAGCGGGGCGCCCTGGCCGTCAGGCCCAGCCGGACGCCGACCGCGGTCAGGGCGTACAGCGCCGCCGAGAGCAGCAGCGCCGCCCGTGGGGACAGCACCGTCAGCAGGACGCCGCCCGCCGCATAGCCGGTGATCTGCATGAGCCCGTTCATCATGTTGAAGACCGAACGCCCCAGCAGATAGCCGTCCTTGGCCAGGATCTCGTTCAGCAGCCCCCAACGGACTCCCCCGCCCAGCGACGCGATCAGCCCCTGCACGAGCACGACGACGAAGACCGCCCAGATCGGCAGCCCCGGCGCCGCCAGCACCGCCGTACCCACCGCGAAGGCGACCGAGATCCCCGCCAGCGTCGCCCGCGGCGGCAGCCGGTCCGCGCCCGACAGCAGCAGCGTCGCGCCGAGCACCTGCGCCAGCGACGGGCCGAACATGCTCACCGCCGACAGCAGCGGCGACTCGGTCGCCCGGTAGACGAGCGTGCCGAGCGCCAGCCCACCCACCGTCTTGGCGGCGGCATTCGCCGCGGAGGTGAGGAAGAGCGGAGTGAACTCCGGTGTCCGGAAAAGGGACTTGTAGCCGTTGGTCACGCCGTTGGTCACGCTGTTGGTCATGCGCGGAGTCTCCGGGGGCCTGAGCCGCGGGAGTTATTGTTTCGCGCAGACGCGAAAGGTGGCGTACATCCATGGGCTGGTGGCAGATCAACGCCGACACCCTCGCCCGCAGCCGCTTCGTCCTCTCACCGCTCGCCGAGACCTTCGCCAGCCTGAAGCTGCTGCACGCGGGCACGGCCGCGCACCCCGGCGAGCGGGCCTGGCTGCACGCCCATCTCCCCGCCTACCAGCAGCACTTGGACCCCGTCACCGCCCTCCTCGTCCGCTCGGGGCTCGGCCGCAGCTGGATCGCCGACTTCCTCACCCCCACCCCGCGCGACGGCGAGACCTTCGAGGAGGGCCTCGCCCGCGTCCGCGCGGCCCGCCCGGAGGACGCCCGCGCGCACTTGAAGGTCTCCCTCGCCGGTCCCCTCCCCACCGCCCTCGACCGCGACGACCTCCCCGACCGCGCGGCCGACCTCTTGTCCTACGTCTGGACCGAGACCGTACGGCCGTACTGGCCCCGGCGCCGGCGCATCCTGGAGGCCGACGTGATCGCCCGGCTCGCGCAGGTGAGCCGGGGCGGCTGGGCAGCCGTACTGGACGGACTGCGGCCCGGGACCCGCTGGCTCGGCGACAGCCGGTTCCAGGTCAACCTGCACGAATATCCGCCCCGCGAGATCTCCGGCGCGGAGCTGGTGTTCGTGCCGGTGACTCCGAAGGCGGGCTGGGTGTCCTGGGCGGAACCCGAGCGCCGATACGCGGTGATCTACCCGTGCACGGGCGCCCTGGCCGACGTATCGGACAGGCCCCCGCCCGCGAGCCTCGGCGCGCTGCTCGGCACCGCGCGAGCCGCGCTGCTCGTCCTGCTGGACTCCCCGCTGAGCACGACCCAGCTCGTCGCCCTGACCGGCCAGGGACTCGGCTCGGTCGGCCGCCATGTGAAGATCCTGCTGGACGCGGGGCTGGTGGAACGGCGCAGGGCGGGCCGATCGGTGCTGTACTCGCGGACGGCGGCGGGGCAGGTTCTCGTCGAGGCCCAGAACGGTGCCGACACCTGTCGCGGTTAGCATCCGCTCATGACTACTGACACCACCGGCAACTCCGTACTCGACATCGACATCGATGCGCTCCAGGGCGGTGCGGCGGACCTCGGCCAGTACAAGGGCAAGGCCGTCCTCATCGTGAACGTGGCCTCCAAGTGCGGGCTGACCCCGCAGTACGCGGGCCTGGAGCGGCTCCAGGAGCGTTACGCCGCGCAGGGCTTCACCGTGCTCGGCGTGCCCTGCAACCAGTTCATGGGCCAGGAGCCCGGCAGCTCCGAGGAGATCGCCGAGTTCTGCTCCGCGACGTACGGCGTGACCTTCCCGCTGACCGAGAAGGTCGAGGTCAACGGGGACGGCCGGCATGCGCTGTACGAGCGTCTGACCGGCTTCGCCGACGCCGAGGGGCACACCGGCGACATCCGCTGGAACTTCGAGAAGTTCCTGATCGGCCGGGACGGCGAGGTCGTCGCCCGCTTCTCACCGCAGACCGAGCCGGAGTCGGCGGAGGTCGTGGCGGCGGTGGAGACCCAGCTGGGCTAGCGGCTCCTTGACCTTGCCTATGGGGCAAGGGTGAGCGTCCTTGTCACCGGGCGGACGGCGCCCGGTGAGGAGGACGAGGACGAGGCAAGCAAATCCCGGGCCGCCCCGGTCAGATGACGTTGACGACGTCGAGGAAGCGGGTGGCGAGTTCGGTGTCGCCGGTGAGTGTCACGTCGCTGTCGCGCCAGGACGAGCGCTGGGTGCCCCAGTCGGGGAAGGTCAGTGCGGGGGCGGAGATGTACGCGGCGACCTTGCCGTCGGAGGGTGCCAGGCCGCCTGCCTCGTCGAACCACCAGGTCCCGCCACCGGGGCCGGTGAGGGTCAGGACGACGCGGGCATCGAGCCCGGCGACCGGCGCCTGCGCGACCTGATTGCTCAGCACGGCGATCATCCAGGTCAGGACCGCGCGCATCCTGTCCGCGTCGGTGGGCGGCGCGGGCCGGCCGAGCGCCGGGGCCATGTCGTGGCGCAGGTGAGTGTGATGGTCGAAGACGAGTGCGCAGGCCATCAGCAGACCCAGGGGGTAGCGACCGAGTTCAGCCAGCGGTACGCGCAGTCGGGCGGCGGGTGTCCGTCTGACCACGTCGAGGATCGTGGTGGCTCGCCGGCTGGCGCCCTCGTACTCGGCCATGACCTTGGCGCGGCTCCAGTTCCGCCGTCGGTCGACGGGGTCCTCGTTGGCCTGTTCCAGGCTGGCGGCGAAGGTCGTGCGCAGCCCGGAGGGTACGTAGAAGCTCCGTGCCGTCGCACCTATGTGGGCGACGACGTCGGCGATGCGCCATCCGGCCGCGGCGCTGGGCGCGGTCCATTCGTCGTCCGTGAGGCCGCTGGTGAAGTTCAGCATCTCGGCGCGTTCGGCGCGCAGGGCGGCCGCCATGCTCGGCAGGTCCGCCGGGGGCAGGCGATGGGTCATGTCGTCTTCTTCTCTGGTTGTGAGGCCGGGCGGCGGATGGCCTGCACTGCCGCGTCGTAGAGGTCGAACTCGTCGACCTGTCCGTCCAGGCGCATCCACTCTTCCATTGCTGCCTGGAGGCAGGTGATCGCCGCGGCCGCGATCGCGCGGGCTTGCAAGGCGCGGTGGTCGGAGTCGGGCAGTCGCGGCTCGATCAGCGGTGCGAACAGGTCCTGCCAGCGGGCCTGCTTCTCGGCGTGGCCGGCGCGCAGGGATTCGTTGCCGAACAGCAGGGTGACCAGCTCGAGCCGCCGTTCGGCGGTGGTCTCCATCTCCTCGAGCACCTGGAACGCCGCCCGCAGCGACGTCCACGGGTCCTCGTCGGCCGGGCGCTCGGCGAGCCGCGCGGCGATCAATTCGCCCTGCTCGGCAAGGCCGTTGAGGGCGAGGTCTTCCTTGCTGCGGAAGTAGTTGAACAGGGTCCGTTTGGAGACACCGGCCGCGGCGGCGATCTCGTCGAGTGTCGTGTCGTCGTACCCCTTGGCGGCGAACAGTTCGAGGGCGGTTTTGGCGAGGAGCGCGCGAACCATCGAGCGGGTCTGCTCACGAAGAGGTGCCGGTTTCTGAGCCATGCACCGATGGTACATCTCTTCGCGAGATGTAACAGCTTACACTCAGTGCAAAAGCATGCGTAGAGTGAAGCCATGAGCAAAATCGACTATCGCCGCCAGACCGTCATCGTCACCGGAGCCAGCTCCGGCCTCGGCGCGGAATTCGCACGGCAACTAGCCGCCCGCGGCGCGAACCTCGTCCTCGTCGCCCGCCGCGCGGACCGGCTCAAGGACCTGGCCGACGACCTCACCCGCACCCACGGCGTCACGGTGACCGTCATCGCCCGCGACCTCGGCCGGCCCGACGCCGGCCGCACCCTGCGCGCCGAACTCGAATCCCGCGGCATCCACGCCACCGGCCTCGTCAACAACGCCGGCTTCGCCACCCACAACGCCCTCACCGACGAGGACCCGGACCGCCTGCAGAGCATGATCGCGCTGAACGTCAGCGCGCTGGTCGACCTCAGCCGCGCCTACATCGGCCCGCTGACCTCCGCCGACACCGGAATCCTGATCAACGTCGCCAGCCTGCTGGGCTTCCAGCCGACCCCGTACCTGAGCGTCTACGGCGGCACCAAGGCCTTCGTCCTCAGCTTCACCGAATCGCTGTGGGAGGAGAGCCACGGCAGCGGCCTACGCGTCCTCGCCGTGTGCCCCGGCGCCACGAAGACCGAGTTCTACGACGTCGCCGGCAGCCAGTCGGCCGACTACGGCACGAAGCGAGCCACCCCGGACCACGTCGTCAGGACCGCCCTGGACACGCTCGACCGCCGCTCCGCGCCCCCGTCGGTGATCACCAACGGCCGCCGGCTCGCCCTCGCGAGCAAGGTCCTGCCGCGCCGCCTGATCGTCCGGTTCATGGGCCGGATGGCCCGCCGCTAGCCGGCACCGCTCCTCCGTCGCCCTCACCGGCCAGCCACAGTAAGGAAACAAGATCATGACCATCACGGAAGCCATCTCACAGCCCACGGACGCGGAGCGCTTCGGTCGTATCCTCGCTGTTCAGCGCGCTGCCTATCTCCGCGACGGAACTCCCTCGCTGGCGGCGCGGCGCAGCGATCTGCGCAGGTTCAAGGCGGCACTGATCGCCCGCCGCAGCGCCATCGAGGAGGCGATCAACACCGACTTCGGAAACCGCTCGCGACACGAGACCGCGATGATGGAGCTCGGGGGCGTCGTCCAGGGCATCGACTACCTGCAGCACAACCTCCGCCGCTTCATGCGCCCCACCGGCCGCCACACCGCCTGGCCCATGCGTTTCGGCACCAACCGCATCGAATACCAGCCGCTCGGCGTGGTCGGCGTCATCTCACCCTGGAACTATCCCGTCAACCTCTCCCTGATGCCGGTCATCACCGCGATCGCCGCCGGCAACCGCGTCATGCTCAAACCGTCGAAGTTCACCCCGGCGACGAACACCGTGCTCGCATCGATGCTGAGCGAGCTCTTCCCGCAGGAGCAGGTCACGATCGTCAGCGGCGACGGTTCCGCCTTCTCCTCCCTGCCCTTCGACCATCTCGTCTTCACCGGAAGCACCGAGGTCGGACGAGCCGTGATGAAGGCGGCGAGCGAGAACCTCGTCCCCGTCACGCTGGAGTTGGGCGGCAAGTCCCCAACCATCGTCGCCAAGGGACACGTAACCGACCGGACCGTGTCCGACATCGTCTTCGGCAAACTCCTCAGCGGCGGACAGACCTGCATAGCGCCCGACTACGCCCTGGTGCACGAATCCGAGATCGACACCTTCATCGACAGCTACGACCGACTCGTGAAGGCCGCCTACCCCGACGGCCCGAACAGCAGGGACTACACCTCGATCGTCAACGACAAGCAGTACGCGATCCTCACCGACCTGATCGAAGACGCCCGTAACCGCGGGGCACGGATCATCGAGGTCGGTCACCGGCCGGGCGAGGCCGCCCACCGCCCGCACACCCTCGCACCGACCGTCGTGCTCGGCGTCACCGACGAGATGCGGATCGCCCACGAGGAGATCTTCGGGCCCGTCCTCCCGGTCTTCCCGTACCGCGACATCGACGACGCCATCGACTACGTCAACGCACGCCCACGACCGCTCGCGCTGTACTACTTCGGCAGCAACGACACGGACCGACGCAAGGTCCTCGACCGCACGACCTCCGGCAACGTCACCGTCAACGGCACCATCATGCACGTCGGGCAGGACGACCTCCCCTTCGGCGGCGTCGGCGCCAGCGGCATGGGCCAGTACCACGGCATCGAGGGTTTCCGGACACTCAGCCACCCCAAGGGCATCTACGTCCAAGGCCGTTGGAACGCCGCCCGCCTCCTGTATGCCCCCTTCAGTAAGCGCACGGACGCTCTTCTCAACTTCTTCCTTCGGTAGCCGGCGGCTCCTGCCACCAAAGCCTGACCCGCCCAGCAGCTCCTTGACCTTGCCCTTGGGGCAAGGGTGAGCGTCCATGTCACCGGGCGGAAGGCGCCTGGTGACGGAGGATGACGTGGTGGACGACGAACTGCTCACCATCGGGGCGTTCGCCGCCAAGGCCCGCCTCTCGGCGAAGGCCCTGCGGCTGTACGACCGGCTCGGACTGCTGACCCCGGCCCATGTGGACGAGGCCAGTGGCTACCGCTACTACCGCGCCGACCAGGCCGAACGCGCCCGGCTCGTGGCCCTGTTGCGGCAGCTGGACATGCCGCTCGTCCGGATCGCCGAGATCGTCGAGGCGGCCGACGGGGACGAGGCCGCGCGACGGCTCGCCGCGTACTGGGCGGACGTAGAGGCGCGGGTCGCGGGGCAGCGGACGCTCGCCGAGTACCTCCGTGGACGACTGTCGGGGAGGAGCTCCGAGATGTACGGGAAGTTCGAGGTCGAGACGGTGGACGTACCGGCGCAGGTGGTGATCACCGAGACCAGGCACACGCTGGCGGACGAACTGCCGGCGTGGATCGGCGCCTCGCTGGGGCGCCTGGAGGCGGCCTCACGGGAGTGCGGGGGCATCACGGCGCCGCCGTTCGTCGTGTACCACTCCGAGGTGTCGATGGAGAGCGACGGGCCCGCCGAGTCCTGCGTCCCCGTCGCCGACGAGGCCGCGGCCCGGGCGTGGGCCGAGGCACAGGGGCGGACCTGGGAGACCAAGGTCCGGGTGGATCCCGCACAGCGGTTCGCCTACACCCGGATCACCAAGGCGCAGGTGGCCTACCCGCAGATCATCGCCGCGTTCGAGGCGGTGGAGGAGTGGATCGCGAACGAAGGGCTGGAACACGCGGGCCCCTGCCGTGAGGTGTACTTCGCCGACTGGGACGCGGCGGGTGCGGAGGATCCGGTGTGCGACATCGCATTTCCGGTCAAGGTGGACGCGAAGGATCGCTGAGGGCTCAGCGCCTCGCAGGGCCGAGCGGCCGGCCGGTGAACGCGTCCAGCAGGACTCGGTCGCCCACCGGCCGGTCCAGCTCCACCGTCTTCTCCTGGGCGTGCAGGCTGTCCTGGCACAGACCGTCGTCCGTCCCGACCATGTACCCCGACAGCACCACACTGCCGTCCGTCTCGAGTACGTCCACGGCGGGCCCGTCGTCGCAGGCTCCATGGAAGGCCACGACGGTCACCGACCGGCCGTCCCCGGCCACCTCGACCACCCCGCCGAGATCCCACAGATCACTGGAGACCCCCTCCGCGGCCGGACCGATGGGCGGCTTCGGGACCTTCGACGGGCCGACGGCGACCCGTTTGAGCGGGGTGTCGTAGCCCTCCAGCGTGAACAGCCACGCCGGGACGGTCGCCGGACCACGGCTGGTGGCCTGCGTCATCTCGCCCAGCTCCACCCGGGTCACGGTGAGGTGCGGTCCGTCGCCGCTGTTACCCTCCAGGGTCTCGTACGCCTCCCGCGCGCCTATCAGGTCCCGCGCGAGCGTCTCTCCGCTCTCCCACTTCACGTTGCCGCCCTTGTGAGTCTTGGGCAGTTCGGCGCTCAGGTCGAGGTTCTGGGTGGCGTAGGCCTCTTTGTCCTCCGCGTCGTGCCAGCCGCCCTCGGGCGGCTGGACCGGGCCTTGCATCGGGTAGTAGCCCTTGCCGTACGCCTCGGCGGCGGCGGACCCGTCCCAGGCCTCGGCGACCCGCCCGGCGCGCTCCTTCGTGTCCGGTGCCGGGTCCGCTGCCGGGCTGTGGCCACCGGCCCCACCGGCCGCCTCACTGCCGCAACCGACGACGGCGAACAGGACGAGCGCGATGGTCCGTGTCAGGTGTGTCCGCATGGGTCCCCCAGGGCATGACGAGCGATACACACCTGTGACGCCCGGCCCCCGGCCCGCGTTCGCCTCGTTGTCCTTCCGTTACGCGGGTCCGTCACGTGGGTCCGTCACGCGGGTCCGCGTCGCGTCGCTACCTCAGCTCCTCCGGACACGGCGTCCCCCTCGGCACCCCGTACGGCGCCCCCAGCCGGTAAGTGCCCGCCTTCGGTGCCAGCAGGACCGTCCACTTGTCGCCGTCCGCGTCCTCCTCGGCCTCCATCAGGCAGCCGTTGGCGTTGTCGTACGACTTCGGGGTGCCGTCGGGGCGGTCCTTGGAGGCTTCCGTCTCCTGCGGGGCCTTGAGCTTCTTGCCCTCGGCGTCGACGATGCTCAGCCACGGCGAGTACGGGATGCGGACGAGGATGCGGCCGGGCACGGTGACCTTCATGGTCAGCTCGGTCTGCTCGGTGCGCTCGACGACGGCGTTCGGCTCGGCGAGCGGCGTCGGATCGGTGACGCGGAACAGCTGCCAGTTGGCGTCGCCCCAGATCTGCTTCAGATACGGCATGCCGCGCTGAACCAGCTCCCGCTCGCGCTCACCGCCGTCGCCGTCCGCCTTGCCCTTGGGCAGCACGACGAAGTGGACGGCCCAGCGCCTGAGCCACTCGTAGTAGTTCGCGGAGTTGAGCGTGTCGTCGTAGAAGAGGGGATTGCGTCCCATGTCGGCCTGGCGGTTCCAGCCGCGGGCCAGGTTGACGTACGGCGCGAGCGCGGAGGCCTCGCGGTGGGAGCTGGCCGGGACCACCTCGACGCGGCCCTTCTCGGCGCCGACCTCCTGGAGTTCGTTGACGAGCGGCGCCAGCTCGCGGGCCCAGGAGGCGGTCGGGGTCGTGTTCACGACGTCGTCCACGGACTTGAAGCCGATCCACGTGTGGAAGCCGACGGTGACCACGACGAGCGCGTACCACCTGCGGGTGCGCGGCACCGTGAACGGCAGCGCGGCCACCAGCGCCACGCCCGCGAACAGCATCGGCAGCCGGGTGATGTTGGAGCCGATCTGCGAGCTGATCAGCCACACCAGCAGGACCGAGAGCCCGTACACGGCGGCCGTGATCCGTACGGTCTTCCACTCGCGCGGCACGGCGGCGAACACGAACACCGAGTACAGCAGCGGCAGCGACGCCGAGCCGACCGACATCGGCTGGGTGCCGGAGAAGGGGAACAGCCAGGCGGAGACGGCGACCACGGCCGCGGGTGCGAGCCCCAGCGCCCAGGCGCCCGGCCGGCGCTTCTGCAGGAAGAGGGCTACGGCCACCAGCCCGACGAACAGGCCCGCGACCGGCGACGCCATCGTGGCGAGCGCCGCCAGCGGGGCCGCGCACAGCGCCTTCGCCCAGCGTTTGTAGCGCCAGCGGTACGGCCAGCAGAACACCACCGCGACCGCGCCCAGCGCGAACACCGTGCCCAGGCCGAAGGTCACCCGCCCCGACGCGGCATTGCACAGAAACGCGAACACCCCCGCGAGCGCGGCCCACAAGGGGTTCTTCACGGACCGGCTGCGCAGCAGGATCAGCGTCAGCAGGCCGGCCGAGATCGTCCCCGCGATCATCATCGACGTACGGACGCCGAAGACGGACATCAGATACGGCGACACCACGCTGTACGACACGGGGTGCATACCGCCGTACCAGGCGAGGTTGTACGCCGAGTCGGGGTGCCGGCCGACGAACTCGGCCCAGGCGTCCTGGGCCGCGAGGTCGCCGCCGCTGTTCGCGAACGTGAAGAACCAGGCGATGTGCAGGACGCCGGAGAGGGCGGCGACGGACAGGACGGGGTGGCGCATGAACCGTTCACGGAGGGTCAGGACGGCACGCTTGAGCGCCGCCGTCGCACCGCCGTGCTCAGTGTCGGCCTGCGGTGCGGGCACGCGTATTCGCGGGCCTGATCCCGGGTCCGGACCGGCGTCGTCTGCGTGTTTCGGCTCCGCAGTGGCCACCTGAAGGCACTCCCCGTGTCCCGTCTTCTGTTCTCTTGAGGACGCGTCCCGTTCCCCGTCCGTTGCCTGCCGCGTCCCTGCGGCTTTTCCGGGCGCGTCCCGTGAGCGGTGACCTGCCCCGATTCGCGACGCTAACACGTGGCCCGCCGCTCGGCTCCCGGGTGGGGGCCGAGCGGCGGGCGACGGCTGGGAACGTCGCGCCCGGGATCAGGCGAGGCGCGTCAGCTTGTCCGTGAAGCCCGGTTCGCCGAGGTCGGTCTGCAGCGCCACCGGCACCTCCACGGCGCCGCCCGAACCGTCACCGACGGTGAGTGCGCCCACCTTGGTGCCGGCCTTCGCGGTGTGCGGGACCTCGTCGGAGGCGAAGGACACCTTCACCTTCAGGCCGGCCCAGCCGACCGCGGCGACGTCCTTGGTGACGACGATCGGCGTCTGCCCGCCGAGCTGGTCGTCCACGTACCCGACGACGTCGCCCTTCTTCAGGATCTTCTCCGACGTGATCGCGTCCTGGGCGGCGAGCATCGCGGTCTTGCTGACCGCGTTGACCGTGTCGATGATCGGGGCCGTGTGCTGCCCGAGGATGGCGCCGACGACGGTCACCGTCTCGCCGTCGATCTCCTTGGTGGCGGCGTAGAGCAGGTTGCCGCCGGCCGCGGTGGTGGTGCCGGTCTTGATGCCGATGGCGCCGTTGTAGGGGACGAGACGGTTGAAGTTGGGCCACTTCTGCCCCGACGGGTCGACCCACGTCGGCAGCTTGGTGATGTCCATCAGCGCCTGGATCTGCACCAGCTCGTTGCCGAGCTTCACCTGGTCCTCGGCGGTGGAGACGGTGGTCTCCTTCAGCCCGGAGGCGTCGGTGTACGTCGTGTTCTTCATGCCGAGCTCCTTGGCGGTGTCGTTCATCTTCTCGATGAACGCCTTCTCGGAGCCCGCGTCCCAACGGGCCAGCAGCCGGGCGATGTTGTTCGCCGACGGGATCATGACGGCCGACAGCGCCTGCTTCAGGGTGAGCGTGTCGCCCGCCTTGACGGTGTTGAGCGTCGACTCGCCCTCCTCGTTGTAGCCGCCCTCCTTCTCGGCGAGGGCGTCGACCTTGATGTTCGGCCCTTCGTCGCCGGACTTCAGCGGATGCTCCTTGAGGACGATGTACGCGGTCATGGCCTTGGCGACCGACCCGATGGCGACCGGCTTCTGCTCGCCGAAGTTCCCCATCGTCCCTATGCCGTTGACGTCCATCCAGCCCTGGCCCTCACCGGGCCACGGCAGGTCGACCTTGTTGCCCTCGAACGTGTACGAGTCCTCGGCGGTGAGCGCGAGCTCCGGCGTCGGCAGCGGACGCACGGCCTGTACGACCGCAAAGACAACCGCCAGCAGCAAAACCAGCGGCGTCCAGATCTTGACCCGCCGCGCCGCCGTACGCAGCGGCGTCTGCGGAGGCGGCGGCGTGTTCGTCAGCTCCGCCAGCAGATCCAGCGGCGGCTTCGGCGGCAACGGCTGCTGCGTCGTCCGCTCCGGCCCCACCTGCGGCACGGGCGAGGTGGCATCCGGCCTGGCGGGCTTCGGCTCATCCAACGGCTTGAGCGCGACGAACCGACTGGTGCGCTCAACGTCGGCCACGGGCTTACGCGACTGCCCCTCATCGGCCTGGTCGCGCGTGTCGGCGTCCTTGGACCCCGACTTGGCCGCCCCACCCAGCTTCAGCATGGTGGTCGGCTGATCGACGGCAGGCGCGGATGGCCGCACGGCCTTGAAGACGGCGGTGGGCTGGTCTACGGGGGGCTTGTCGGCCTTGGGAGAGTCGCCGGCGTCGGCGTCGTCATCGCGGCCGGACCCGGCATCAGCCTCAGCGTCAGCCTCGGAATCGGGCTCGGGCTTGGAGTCAGCCGCGGCCTCACCGTAGGCATCGCCCTCAGACTCGGCGTCAGCCTCCGGCTCGGACTCAGCCTTAGAGTCAGCCACGGCGTCACTGCCGGCCTCGACCTCCGCGCCAGCCTCAGCATCACCCTCGGCGTCGGCACCCGTCTCGGCCTCGACGTCGCCTTCCGACTCGACGTCAGCCTCCGGCTCGGAGTCGGCCCCGGAGTCAGTGACGGCCTCATCGCCGGCATCGCCCTCAGGCTCGCCGTCAGTCTCGGAATCGACCCCCACCGCACTACTGGCCTCGACCTCCGCGTCAGCGTCGGCACCCGCCTCACCCGCAGAGCCGGCACGCGTCTCGGCGTCGACGTCGCCCTCAGACTCGGAATCGGCCTCCGGCTCCACGTCAGCGGCCTCGGAATTGGCCCTGGCCGTTGCGTCAGCATCGCCGTCGGCGTCGCCCTCAAGCTCGGCGCCAGCCTCCGAATCGACCCCTGCCTCACCACCGGCCTCGGTCCCAGCGTCAGCCGCCTCAGCATCACCGTCGGAGTCCACGTCGCCCTCCGACTCGGCGTCGGCGTCGGCGTCGGCCCCGGCAACCGCCTCAGCCTCGCCAGCAGCCCCGTCACCGCCCTCCGAGCCCTCATCGGCGCTCTCGGACGTCGCCACGTCTCCGTCGGCGTCCTCGTCGCCCTCGGACGTCACCGCGCCCTCGGCCTCCGCGTCCCCCTCGGACGGCTCCTCGTCCGCACTGGCCACCCAGGCAGCCACAGCCGCCCGCAGCCGGTCGTCACCCCCGGCGTTCGCCTCTCCACCGGCGACATCCCCGGCGCTCGCCTCGTCCCCGCCGGAAGAGTCCTCCGGCGCGGCGGAGTCCGCGGCACCGTCACCCTCGCCCTCACCGGCGGAGCCCTCCGCCTCCCGGACATCCTTCGGGAGGTCTCGTACGGAGAAGACCTTCGTCGCCGTATCCACGCCACCTCGCGCCTCGGACGACGAGGGCGACCCCGCGTCCCGCGCCACCGCGAGGCGCGGATCCGCGGCCTCGCGCCTGGCTTCGGGAACCGGACCCGCGCTCCCCGACGTCGGTTCTGCCGACGACTCGCGCTTCTTCGACCTGTCGGGGGACTCGCCCGCCACCGATGCCTCCTCCATGCGCCGCACGGAGCCTTCCGTGCGCGTACCGAACCGTGAATCGCCGCCCGGACACAGCATCCCTACCCCTGTCCGAACCATGTACCAGTGTCCTGTGTGCGGGCTTAACCCCTGCGGTAGACGAGAACGACATACCTGCCGGTTCCACTACATTCCGGTCACGCGCTCTCGACAGACCAATGTGAGAGGGGTCACCCTGTCATTCATCCACGCGGGGAGGCATGGATGGGCAGGAGCCGCAGAACACTTCCGGAGGAGCTTCTGCTGCTGGCGTTGGACCCGACCACGGGTACCACTGCACAGCCGCAGTCGCTCGACCTTGGTCTGGCCGGAGCACAGCTAGTGGAGCTGGCGCTGGCCGGACGGATAGCCCCTGACGGGGATCGTATCGCCGTGGTGTCCCCACGGCCGACTGGAGATCCGACTCTGGACTGCGCGTTGGAGTTGCTGCGAAGGCGCGGCGCCCCGGTGCGGGCGGTCCACTGGATTGGCGGGCCACGACTGGGGCTGCGCCAGACCTACCTCTCGCATCTGGAGCGGTGCGGCATGGTGCATGCCGTGGCGGGCCAGATGTGCGGGGTATTGCCGACGACTCGCTACCAGGCGAGTCAGACCGAGATCAGCCGGGAGATCAGGGCCCGGCTGGACTCCGCGATCCGCACCGGCGTACCGCCGGACCCGCGGACCGCGGCGCTCGCCGCACTGGCGCACGCGGTCGGCCTCGGCAAGCACCTGTATCCGGGTAATGAGGGACGCTCGTCCCGCTCCCGGCTACGGGATCTGATCAGACACGACCCCATGGGCGGCCTCGTGGCGCACGCCGTGATGGACGTCCAGAACGGCGTGGCGGCCCAGCCGCGCCGCAGCCCGGCATCATCGGCCGGCCGCCAGGCCGCCCCCGGTGGCAGGGCCGCACCGGAACCCGCCCGCGGTGTTCCGATGCAACCTCGTCGCGGTTCCATGACGCGTGTCGTGGCCCACTGAGCCGCAGTCCCACGACACGAGCAGCACCACCCGAACCGCCGCACAACCGCACCACGCACCACGCACATCAGCGCCGCACCGCATCCCCCCGGACCCGGTACGGGAGCCGCTGGACCGCGCGGGGCAATGAGGCCGTACGTCCGGACGACGACACGGCCTCACCGCCCCGCGCGGCCGTGCGTAGCGGCGCCTTCATGCCGCGCCACCCGGCGCCACCGCGTCCGAACTGGCGCGTACCCGCCGTATATCCACCGTTTCCCAGCGGTAAGAAGCACCTTGGTGGCAGTCTGCTCAGCAGCAGATACGCAAAGTGGCAATCAAGGCACGCAGCCGGAGGTGCACGTCCCGTGGCGTCCAATGTCAATCCCACCGTCAGGCGGCGCCGGCTGGGCCAGGAGCTGCGCAGGCTCCGCGAGCTCAAGGGCATGACGGCCGAGGAAGTGGCGGAACGACTGCTGGTGTCGCAGTCGAAGATCAGCCGGCTGGAGAACGGTCGGCGCAGTATCAGCCAGCGTGACGTCCGCGATCTGTGCGGGGTCTACGAGGTGGAGGACCACCGGATCGTCGACTCGCTGATGCAAATGGCCAAGGACTCCCGCCAGCAGGGCTGGTGGCATTCGTTCGGCGACATCCCGTACAGCGTCTACATCGGTCTGGAGACGGACGCGGCGAGCCTTCGGGTGTACGACCCGCAGGTCGTCCCCGGTCTGCTGCAGACCCGGACGTACGCGGAGGCGCTGATCGCGGGGGCACTGCCGGAGACCGCGGCGGCCGAAGTCGAGAAGCGCGTCCAGGTGCGCCTGCGCCGGCAGGAACGAATCACCGCCCCGGACAACCCGCTGCGCCTGTGGTCCGTCCTGGACGAGGCCGCCCTGCGCCGGGTGGTCGGCAACCGCACCCTGATGCGCGAGCAGTTGGAGTACCTGGTCGAGCAGTCGCAGCTCCCGCACGTCACCGTGCAGGTGATCCCGTTCGACATGGGCGCCCATCCCGGCCTCAACGGGCAGTACGCGATCCTGGAGTTCCCGGACGCGGCGGATTCCAGCGTCGTCTACATCGAGGGCGTCACCAGCGATCTGTACCTGGAGAAGGCGAACGACGTCCAGAAGTACGCGGTGATGTACGAGCATTTGCGGGCGCAGGCGCTGAATGTGGATCAGTCCCGGCAGTTCATCGCGGACATCGCGAAGGACTACGCGCGGTAGGGCCGAGGCCCTGGATTGCGCCCCCTGGGCAGAAGGAAGCGCACAGTACACCTTCGCCCGGCCGGGATGGAAGATCCAATGGAATATGCCATCCGGTCGAGTGAATGGTCGCTTCATCAGCCGATGTTGGCGAGTAGCGTCGATCACGCCATCGGGCAACACCGTTGGCGCAATCTCAGCAACTCATCAACTGGCAATGCGGAGCGAACATGGCAATTCGTCAGGGCGCCACGGACACGTGGACCAAGTCCTCGTACTCCACGGGAAACGGCGCGTGCGTCGAGATCAAGTCACCGGTTCTCGCGGCCATGGCCGTCCGGGACTCCAAGGTCCCCGAGGGCCCCACGCTGGCCTTCCCGGCCGACGCGTGGAACGCCTTCGTGGCTCAGGCCGGCCGGGGAGCTTTCGACCTCGGCTGATGCTGCACCGTCTCCCACAACTCCATAAGCACCACAGGAAGAGCCCTCTCGACTAGCCCGCCGTCCTTGCCGAGGGGGCTCGGCTTATGGTCCCGCGCCCCCTCCCCCTCCCCGCTACCTCAGCCGGTCCACGTACATGTCCGTCCCCGGCACGGTCGGCACGAACGGCGCCACCAGCTCCACCCTCCCCAGTCCCGCTTCCCCGACCGCCGAGTCCAGCCCGGTGAAGTACTCCTCCCAGCACTCCCGCGGGTCCGCCTGAAGGAACCACAGCAGGGTCAGCCGCGTATCGACGCCCTCGACCTGCTTCACGTACGACATGCGATCCCCCGGCAGCGGGGTCGGCCGGAAGACGGTGACCATCGCTGCCGGGGAGCCCGCGAGCCGCTTCGGCAGATGGCGTGAACGCAGCCATTCCAGCAACTCGGCCCGCTGCCCGGCCGATTCGGCGTCGACGACCTCCACGACCAGTCCGGCGTAGGGGTGATCGAGGGCGTGATAGTCCCGGGGCCCGGCCGCGCCGTCCCGGTACACCGTCGCCTCGTGGTCCTGGAACGCCGTGAAGACATGCGTACGGTCCTGGTAGACGCGGCCGTCGCGGTTGAGGCGCTTGTTGATGCCGACGGTCCACCTCATGTGGTCGTCGTAGCGGCCATCGGTGATCCAGTACGTCGAGATGTAGCAGCCGGCGGTCACCGGCTGGGCGATCGCCGACTTCTCGGGGTAGCGGAGGAGTTGGAGGTCCCGGGTGGCCACCCAGCGGCGTCCCGCGTACATCCAGGGCATGGCCATCGCGCCGGCGTAGTAGTGGTCGTCCTCGTACCAGCGGTTGTAGGCGTACTCGTGGCCCGGATGCGGTTCGACCATGGTGATCAGGGCGTGGCCCGGGTGGACCCCGTACGGGCCTACGGCGGCCAGCTCGGCGTACGTGTCGCTGCGGGTGTCGTCGCTCATGCGGTTCCCCTTTCCTGCGGTCGCCCATACTCTGACGCTCCGTCAGATAGAGCGGAAGAGGCGGGAGGCATCGGGATGTCACTGCTCGCGGGCAAGACGGTCGTCGTGTCGGGAGTCGGGGCCGGGCTCGGGCATCAGGTCGCGGCGGCTGTCGTACGGGACGGGGGCAATGCCGTGCTGGGGGCGCGGACGGAGGCGAATCTCGCCAAGAGCGCCGCCGAGATCGATCCGGACGGGGCGCACACGGCGTACCGGGCGACGGACATCACCGACGAGACGCAGTGCGAGGCCCTCGCCGGGCTGGCGCGGGAGCGGTTCGGGGGGATCGACGCGGTCGTCCATGTGGCCGCGTGGGACGGCTACTTCGGCGGTCTGGAGGACGCCGACTTCGTGACCTGGCAGTCGGTGATCGACGTGAATCTGCTGGGGTCGCTGCGGATGACCCGGGCGTGCCTTCCGGCGCTGAAGGAAAGCGGGGGCTCGGTGGTGTTCATCGGGACGCAGTCGGCGGTGGCGGCGCCCTCGGAGGTGCGACAGGCGGCGTACGCGGCGTCCAAGGGGGCGCTGACGAGCGCGATGTACTCGCTGGCGCGGGAGCTGGGGCCGTATCGGATCCGGGTGAACACCGTGCTGCCGGGGTGGATGTGGGGGCCGCCGGTGCGGGCGTTCGTGCAGTTCGCCGCGCAGACCGAGGCGGTGCCGGAGGCGGACGTACTGAAGCGGCTGACGGACCGGATGCCGCTGCCGGAGCTGGCCACGGACGGGGACGTTGCCGACGCGGCGGTTTTCCTGGCGTCGGACCGGGCACGGGCGATCACGGGGCAGTCATTGCTGGTCAACGCGGGGGAGCTGATGCGCTGAGCCGTTTTCCGGGGTTCATGTCTGTGAACGCAGGTCATCAAGGGGAACATTTTTACTGTCCCTTGACCTGACGCTTGCTTGTCGTGCTCGTGTAAACGCACTCACGATGAGCGGGCCGTTCACATGGCGGACCCTGGAAGGGGGCACATGAACAGTCTCGACTGGGCCGTGCTCATCGGCTATTTCGGTGTGATGGTCGCCATCGGCGTCTGGTCGCACAAGCGCGTGGACAACGTCAGCGACTTCTTCACGGCCGGCGGCAAGATGCCCTGGTGGCTCTCCGGCATCTCGCACCACATGTCGGGCTACAGCGCGGTGATGTTCACCGGGTACGCGGGCATCGCCTACACCTACGGCGTCACATCCTTCGTGACCTGGTCCTTCCCGATCGCCCTCGGTATCGCCATCGGGTCGAAGCTGTTCGCGCCGCGCATCAACCGGCTGCGCTCCCGGCTGCACGTCGCCTCCCCGCTCGAGTACCTGAAGAACCGCTACGACCTCAAGACCCAGCAGGCGCTGGCCTGGTCCGGCATGCTGCTGAAGATCGTGGACGTGGGCGCGAAGTGGGCCGCGATCGCGACCCTGCTGTCGGTGTTCACGGGTGTGTCGCTGAACCAGGGCATCCTCATCACCGGTTCCATCACCGCGATCTACTGCACCATCGGCGGCCTGTGGGCGGACGCGCTGACCGAACTCGGCCAGTTCGTCATCCAACTCCTCGCCGGTGTCGCGATGTTCGTCGCGGTGATCGTCGAACTCGACAACAAGGGCATCGGGTTCTTCGGCGCCTGGAGCGAACCGGCGCTCCAGGGCCACGACAAACCGCTGGTCGGGCCGTACGGCACGGTCTTCCTGCTCGCCTTCCTCTTCATCAAGCTCTTCGAGTACAACGGCGGCATGCTCAACCAGGCCCAGCGCTACATGGCCACGCGCAACGCACACGAGGCCGAGCGCTCGGCACGGCTGTCGGCGATCCTCTGGCTGGTGTGGCCGCTCGTCCTGTTCTTCCCCATGTGGATGTCGCCGCTGCTGGTCGAGTCGCAGAAGCCGGACGGTTCCGACTCCTACGGCCTGATGACCGAACAACTCCTCCCGCACGGCCTGTTGGGCCTGGTCATCGTCGGCTTCTTCTCGCACACCATGGCCATGTGCTCCTCCGACGCCAACGCGATCGCGGCCGTCTTCACCCGTGACTGCGCGCCGGTGATCTGGCGCAGGGCACGGACCTGGAGCCAGGGTCAGGGCCTGCGCGTGGCCCGCGTGGCCACGGTCGTCTTCCTGGGCCTGTCCATGGCGGCGGCCACCCAGGTCAACTCCCCGACCTTCAAGGACATCATCACGGTCGTGATCAAGTGGGTGGCCGGTCTGATGGGCCCGATGGCGATCCCGATGATGCTGGGCCTGCTGCGCCCGTTCCGCCGCTCGGGCCCGACCGCCGCGCTCACCAGCTGGGCCATGGGCCTGTTCGCCTTCTGGTTGGTCAACTACCCGATCAACTGGAACGTCGAGGGCGGCGTCCCGCTCCAGTACCAGGTGTCGATCCCGCTGGCGGTGTCGCTCATCCTGTACATCCTCATCGGCTTCGTGAAGCCGGAGGACACCCCGGAACGGCTCGCGATCATCGAGAAGATCAACACGGACGGGGACGGGGCGGCGGCCGCCGCGATACCGGCTCCGGCGGGAGCGGGGGACGACGTGGTGCGTACGACGGCGAAGGACTGAGACCGGCGCTCCGCGGGAAGGGCCGCACCGGTCCGTCGTTCGTCTGCGGGCACGTCGTAGCTGGTCGCGCAGTTCCCCGCGCCCCTTCAGGGCGCTGCCGCTCAGGCCCTCGGATAGCGGGCGATCCACCCCGGGGCCGAGCCCGCCGGGCCATGCAGGGCGGGCCCCTGCGTCATCTCCATGGCGAAGTCGTCGGCGAGTTCCAGGATCGTGGGACGGCCCTCCAGCTCGGCCAGCCAGGCCGGGGGGAGGGCCGTTTCGCCGTGCAGGGCGCCCAGCAGCCCGCCGGTCAGCGCGCCGGCCGCGGCCGAGGGCCCGGCCTGGTTCACGGCGAGGCAGAGACCGTGCCGTACGTCCTCCCCCACCAGCGCGCAGTACACGGACGCGGCCAGCAGCCCGTCCGCCGTCCCGTCCCCCGCCAGCTCCTCCACCCGCGCCGTCGATGGCATGCCCTGCCGTACGGCGCCCAGGGCGTGCTGGAGCGAGTCGGAGACGGGCTGGTGCCCGGGCCGGGCGGCGAGCAGCGCGAGGGCCCGCTGCACGGCGCCGTCGAGGGTCTCGCCGCGGGCCAGGGAGTGCACGATCACGGCGTACGCGCCCGCGGACAGATAGGCGGCCGGATGCCCGTGCGTCTGCGCGGCGCACTCCACGGCCAGCTGCACGACCAGTTGCGGCTCCCACCCCACGAGCAGCCCGAACGGCGCGGAACGGCCGGCGGCCTCGGGCCCCGTCTCACCAGGATTCTTGGGAGCGTCGAGCGTCCCCATGCTGTCGTCCCCGAACCCGACGATCAGGGAGCGCGTCGGATCCCGCCGGGCGTACAGCCACTCCTCCCGCGCCAGCCACCCGTCATCCTTGCGCCGCTCGTCGGGCCCCCAGTCCCGCTGGGTCGCCGCCCAGCGCAGATACGCCCGGTGCAGATCGGTCGGCGGATGCCAGGCACCCGTGTCGCGGCGCACCTGCGCGCGTATCAGCCCGTCGACGGAGAACAGGCTGAGCTGGGTGAGATGCGTGACGGCCCCCCGCCGCCCATACCCGACGGCAAGATCTACGAGCCCCTCGGCGCCGTACGCCTCCCGGATCTCCTCACTCCCGAGCCCGTCGACGGGCGCCCCCAGCGCATCCCCCAGTGCCGCTCCGAGCAGCGTCCCACGCACCCGGCTACGGAAGTCCTGCTGCTCGGCACGTCCCCAGACGGCCCCGGCTGCCGCACCCACCAAGACCTCCGTTGGTATCGCCCGCACGTACGACAGCTCAGCACTGTAATCGAACGGGGACGATCCGTTCAGGCTCAAACCCCAACACCCTTGACAGGGCACGGAGTTGGAAATGGATCACCGTTCTTCTGAAGTTTGTTGACCGCCTGTCCCGAAAGCTTGTTTGGTTTCCTCGCCCCTGTCCCCCAGTAGGGAGATGCGAACGTGGAATTACAAAGACGCCGAAGACGTCCCTCGTGGATGGCGACCGTGGCCATGGTGGTGGCCACAGCGTTGATCTGCGGCACAGGAGTGTCCGCCGAGGCGGCGGTGCAGAAGCCCTCGACCGCGCAGGCCGGCGCCCTCGACGTCACCGAAAGCGCTGACGGGGACCTGACCCTGAGCTACGACTCCGGAGAGAGCCTCGACCAGGACGTACTGGGACTGCTGGTCGCCCAGATAGACGCGCGCAACGCCCGCCTGAGCGACACGATCAGAGAGGACTTTCAGAACTACGACGTGAAAACCCCGGGTGACGGGTTCACCACCTGGGTCTCCTTCGACGCCACCATCTCCGCGACGCCCACCGGGATCGACTTCGTCATCCCCGAGTCGGAGGTGCACACCGAGGCCTCTTGGTGGCAGAACATCATCGCGGCGACAGCGGGCTTGGCGATGCACCTGTTTGCGCGAACCGTGTGTATCGGCTTCTTCCCCGAGGCGGCCGTGGTCTGTGGGTCGGTCGGCGCGTTCCTCGGGACCGTGGCCGGCCGCTTCACCGTCCAGGCGTTCGAGGGTGAAGTGACGAACGGTGAAGAGTGGGCCAACACCCTGCTCTATGCGGTGGCTGCCGCGGCAGGAGCGGCCATCTGGGAGGCGGGTCTGGGCGCGTGGGCGAAGACCAAACTGCCCGACCTGATCAAGCGGTGCGGCGAATGGCTGAAGAATGACCTGCCGAGGCATCTGAAGGGGTGGTGGAGCTGGGGGAAGGACGCGGCCATCACGGCCGGATCGGCCATGATTCGGTTCGCCGGATGGGTCTACGAAAAGGGCAAGAGCTTCCTACCGGAATGGGGCAGCGGCAATCTCCCCGGCAGGCTGCGGATCATGGTGGTGGGCGATTCGATGAGCCAGGGCGACGAGGGTGACTGGACGTGGCGCTACCGCCTGTGGGAATGGTTCAGGAACGAGGGTGTGAGCGTCGACTTCGTCGGCCCGTACCGCGGCACCAAACCCCCGGCCGACGCGGTGGCCCCGTCCCCGCCGCCGCTTCAGGGGGAGGCTCGGGACGAGTCGTCGCCGCCCCGCACCTGGGGCGGATACGCCGAGCTGCAGACCTTCGACAGCGACCACTTCGCCGTCTGGGGCCGCCAGGCGGCCCAGGACAAGAAGCTCATCCGCCAGGCGGTCACGGAGTACCAGCCCGACCTGCTTCTGGTCGGGCTCGGGTTCAACGACATGGGCTGGTTCGTCAGCGGCCCCGAAGGAACCCTCGACAGCATGAAGGAGCTGGTCGACCAGGCCCGCGCCGCCAAGCCCGACATCAAGTTCGCCCTGGCCAACGTTCCCCAGCGTACGTTCATCGGCGGCCGTGAGGACCTGCCCGTCAAAACCAACAACTACAACCGGATGCTGGCCGCCGCGGTCCCTCGGTGGAGCACCGCGGCCTCCCGCGTGGCGCTGGTCGACTGGCGCGGCCACTACAGCTGTGACGTCGACAGCTGCCCGGCCGGATACGACGGTCTGCACCCCAACGCCCTCGGCGAATACCAGATCGCGCAGGCCTTCGCGCGTACCCTCCACGACACCTATGGCATCGGCGCCTCATTGCCCGCCATCCCCCCGGCGGCCCCGTCCCGGCCGACGCCCGTGCCGAGCGGCGTCGTCGCCAGATCCGTCCCGTCCGGCATCAAGGTGACCTGGGATCGCATGTACGGTGCGCACGGCTACACCGTCCGGCACCGGATCAAGGGTTCCGCGGAGTGGAGTGAGTTCTCCGTGTCGGCGAACCGCTTCGACACCACGTGGACCACTGACGGCATGGAGTGGGAGTACCAGGTCCGCACCGACAACGGCGACCAGAAGTCGGACTGGTCCCCGGTGGTCAGCGCGACCTCCCACCCGCAGACCACTCCGCCGCCGACCGACATCGTCACCCGCGCCACCGCCACCGGCGTAGATGTCTCATGGAAGCCGCCGACCGGTGAGTTCGCCGGCTCGGTCGACCGCTACGAGGTCATCACCTGGGACAGGGACACCCCCGGCACGTTCATCCAGAGCGTGGGGATACGGGGCACATCGGCGCACATCGACGGCCTCGAGCCCGGCCGCCGCTACCTGGTCGCGGTGGCGACCTGGAACGCCGCAGGCGGTGGCCTGCCCGACATCGCCCGCTCGGTCGTCGTCGGCGCCGGCACACCCTCGGTGCCGACCGGCCTGAAGGTCACCTCGACCGACCCCACCACCGTCCAGCTGACCTGGAACGCTTCGAGCCAGGCGGCCGGTTACCGGGTCTGGATCCGCAACGCGTCCGTCGACGGCGGCGGCACCTATGAACCGGACATGTTCACGGCCGACGGCACCAGCCACGGTGTCGGGTTCCTGTTCCCCGGCACCTGGAACTACGAGTTCTGCGTCACGGCCTTCAACGGGTCCGCCGAGTCGAGTCGCTCCGAGTGCGTGGTCGCACCACGCCCCGAAGACACGGCCGGCGATCCCGGTGGCAACCCAGGGGGCACCGCCGACACGCTCGATGACCTCAATGAGCTCACGCAGGCTCTCCGGGGGTCGGCCTCGATGACCGGCTGATCACCCCGCTCCCCGCCCCGTACACCCGCCGTGCCCGGCAGGGTGGGTGTACGGGGTCCACCAAGGGCGAGCGGACGAACCCGCCCGCCGGGCAAGATGACCATCATGCCTACGACACCCCCACGAAGCGCTCTCCGCCTCACCGCCACCCTCCTCACCGCGAGCGTCGCGCTCTACATCGCGCTCGTCGCCTTCGGGAACATCACGGACTTCGGGACCAATCAGCAGTTCGTGCAGCACGTCCTGGCGATGGATACGACGTTCAAGGACGACGACCTGATGTGGAGAGCCGTCACCAGCAAGGGACTTCAGAACACGGCGTACGTGGCGATCATCGTCTGGGAGACGGTCGCCGCACTCGTCCTGATATACGGCACGTGGCTCTGGTTCCGGCACGACGACACCCGCGCCCGCCGCTTCTCCACCTACGGCCTGCTGATGGTTCTGCTGCTGTTCGGCGCCGGGTTCATCGCGATCGGCGGCGAGTGGTTCTCCATGTGGCAGTCGGCCGACTGGAACGGGCTCGACGCGGCGACGCGTGCCTTCGTGTTCAGCGGAATCGTGCTGCTCGTCGTGCAGTTGACCGGCGGACGGAGTGAGTCATGACGGACGGGACGACACCGCGTGTGGTGGCCGTCAACCGCGGCACCGAGCACGCCGTCGGCGACCCGCCGACCGGGCCGGGGCCCCGGCACCGGGCGCTCGACGCCTGGGTGGGACGGTGGATCAACCAAGGTCACGTGATCAATGAGGACGGCAGCCCGGGGCCGACGATCACGACCTCCGACGTGTACGAATGGGGTCCCGGCGGGGTCTTCCTCGTCCACTCCGCCTACGGGCGGATCGGGGAGTTCGACGTCGGTGGCACGGAGATCATCGGCTACGACGAGACGAGCGGCGCCTACCGGTCGCACTTCTTCGACAGCCAGGGCAATGTGACCGTCAGCCGACTCGTCGCGGACGGCGACACCTGGACCTACCAGGGCGACACGACCCGCTCCACCGTGGAGTTCAGCGACGGCCATCGCGTCCAGACGGTCCTGCACGAGCGGACGGACGACGGGACCACCTACCGGCCCTCCATGCAGGTCACGCTGATCAAAGTCCCGTGACCGCAGGGGCTAGTTGACGACCACCACCGTCGTCCCCGTCGAGCCGAACGTCCACACCGCCGACCCGTCGGCCTTGCGCATCCGGATGCCGCCGGTCTGGGTGCCCGAGGCCGGCGGCGGTGAGGAGCCGTCGACGGCGTTGGAGAAGGCGATGTTGAGGCCGGACTTGGTGGCGAAGTAGACGATGTTCTCGATCGCCACCCCGTCCGAGCCGGTCGTCGCGTCGCGGCGGGAGACCACGGAGTAGCTGCCGGGGTCGGGGGCGACCGTCCCCGGCCATACGGCGAACGTGCGGCGGGCGGCGTCGCTCTCGTCGACCAGCCACACCCGCCGCAGCCCGAGGGAGTAGACGATGCGCCGGCCGGTGCCGGAGGCGTCCGGTACCGCGGCCGGTGCGGAGGCGGTGGGGCTGGGCTGCCCGCCCCCCGAGGCCGACGCCGACGCGCTCGGACGGGCCGTCGCCGTGGGACGCGGGCCCTTGTCGGCCTGGACGGCCAGGGCGGCGACCACTGCTATCGCTCCCACCGTCAGACCGGTCACCCAGACCTTCGGGGCTGGCACGGGTACGCATCTCCTCAGCTCACCGACAGGGTCGGATCATCGTACTGCGAGCCCTCTGCCCCCTCGGTCCAGCACCGGCAACTCAGTCCAGCACCGGCAACAGCTCCGGCAGATGCCCGTCCGACGCCTGAGCCGCCCGCTGCCGCTCCTGAGGCACCTCCCCGTAGAGCGTCGTACGCGGCTTCGCCGGCCGGCCCACCGCCTCCGCCACGGCCACCAGGTCACGTACCGACTTGTACGAGCCGTACGACGACCCCGCCATCCGCGAGATCGTCTCCTCCATCAACGTGCCGCCGAGGTCGTTCGCGCCGGAGCGGAGCATTTCCGCCGCGCCCTCCGTGCCCAGCTTCACCCAGCTGGTCTGGATGTTGGGAATCCACGGGTGCAGGAGAAGGCGGGCCATCGCCGTGACCGCTCGGTTGTCCCGCATCGTCGGGCCCGGGCGCGCGATGCCCGCCAAGTACACCGGCGCGTTGGTGTGGATGAACGGCAGGGTCACGAACTCCGTGAAGCCGCCCGTCCGTTGCTGGATCCCGGCCAGGGTGCGCAGGTGGCCCAGCCAGTGGCGCGGCTGGTCGACGTGGCCGTACATCATCGTCGACGAGGACCGGATGCCGACCTCGTGCGCCGTCGAGATCACCTCGATCCAGGTCGCCGTCGGCAGTTTGCCCTTCGTCAGGATCCAGCGGACCTCGTCGTCGAGGATCTCCGCCGCCGTGCCGGGGACAGAGTCGAGGCCCGCTTCCTTCGCCGCCGTCAGCCACTCGCGGATCGAAAGCCCGGTCCGGGTGGCGCCGTTGACCACTTCCATCGGCGAGAAGGCGTGTACGTGCATCCCCGGCACCCGCGCCTTCACCGCCTTCGCGATGTCGAAGTACGCGGTGCCAGGCAGGTCCGGGTGGATGCCGCCCTGCATGCACACCTCCACCGCCCCCACGTCCCACGCCTGCTGCGCCCGGTCCGCGACCTGCTCCAGCGACAGCGTGTACGCGTCCGCGTCCGAGCGGCGCTGCGCGAAGGCGCAGAAACGGCAGCCCGTGTAGCAGACGTTGGTGAAGTTGATGTTCCGGGTGACGATGTACGTGACGTCGTCGCCGACCACCGACTTGCGTACGTCGTCGGCGACCCGGCACAGCGCGTCCAGCGCCGGCCCGTCCGCGTGCAGCAGCGCCAGCGCCTCCTCGTCGGTCAGCTTCGTCGGGTCGTCCGCCGCCGTCGCCAGAGCGGCGCGTACGTCCGTGTCGATCCTGGACGGCACCATGCCCGGCGCCGCCGCCTCGCGCAGGGCCCCCCAGTCGCCGTACACCTCGTCGAAGTCGTCGCGGCGGTCGGACGTACGGCCCTCGGTGTCGATGGTCGTATGCAGATCCGTACGGCCGGAGGGGACGAACACCTCCTCCGGCTCCTGCCAGGGGTGCCCCTCGACCACGGCGTCCTCGCGCGCCAGCCCCGTCTCCGGGTCGGCCAGGGCGCGGACGTGCGGGCGCAGCCGCGGGTCCAGCCAGGGCTCGCCGCGCCGCACGAACTCCGGGTAGACGCAGAGGCGTTCACGCAGTTCGAAGCCGGCAGCACGCGAGCGCTCGGTAAGTTCCTCGATCTGCGGCCAGGGGCGTTCCGGGTTGACGTGGTCGATGGTCAGGGGCGACACCCCGCCCCAGTCGTCGATTCCGGCGCCGATCAGCCGCTCGTACTCGGAGTCGACCAGGTTCGGCGGGGCCTGCAGACAGGCCGCCGGGCCCATGATGTGCCGGGCCACCGCCACCGTCGCGACCAGCTCGTCCAACTGCGCATCCGGCATGCCCCGCATCGCGGTGTCCGGCTTGGCGCGGAAGTTCTGGATGATCAGTTCCTGGATGCCGTGGTACGACCGCGAGACGCGGCGCAGCGCGAAGAGTGACTCGGCGCGCTCCTCGTACGTCTCGCCGATGCCGATGAGGAGTCCCGACGTGAAGGGGACCGATGACCGCCCCGCGTCCTCCAGCACCCGCAGCCGTACGGCGGGTTCCTTGTCCGGGGAGCCGTAGTGCGGCCCGCCCGGCTCGGACCACAGCCGCGTGGCCGTCGTCTCCAGCATCATGCCCATGGACGGGGCGACCGGCTTGAGCCGCTGGAAGTCGGTCCACGACATGACCCCGGGGTTGAGGTGCGGCAGCAGCCCCGTCTCCTCCAGGATGCGGATCGATATGGCGCGGACGTACGCGATCGTGTCGTCGTAGCCGTGCGCGTCCAGCCATTCCCGCGCCTCCGGCCACCGCTCCTCGGGCTTGTCGCCCAGGGTGATGAGCGCTTCCTTGCAGCCGAGGGCGGCGCCTCGGCGGGCGATGTCGAGGACCTCGTCCGGGGACATGAACATCCCGTGTCCGGCCCGGCGCAGCTTGCCGGGGACGGTCACGAACGTGCAGTAGTGGCATTTGTCCCGGCACAACCGGGTGAGGGGGATGAAGACGCTCTTCGAGTAGGTGATGACCCCGGGGCGGCCGCCCGCCTCGAGGCCCGCGTCCCGCACCCGGGCGGCGGACGCGGTGAGGTCGTCGAGGGCCTCACCGCGGGCCTGCAGCAGCACCGCCGCCTCGTTGACGTCGAGAGCGACGCCGTCCCGGGCGCGTTTGAGGGCGCGACGCATGGAGTTCTCGGTGGGGCCGGTTCCGGAGCTCACGGTGGTCGTCATCCTCCGAGCATACGATCGGGCTGATCAGCGCCCCGAAGGGGCGCGGGGAACTGCGCGAGCAACCACGACGAACCCGCAGCCTCAGCACGGCAGACGAGACGACACAACCGCTCAGAGATAGACGGCGTACTCGTCCAGCACCCGCAGCACCTCCGCCTCCCCCGCCGGCGGCAACTGCACCACAACCTCCTCGATACCCAGGTCGGCATAGTGCGCCAGCTTCCCCGGGCTCGGATAGACCGCATACGGCACAACCTGCAGCCCCGCCGGTTCACGCCCCGCGTCCGCCCACGCGGCCCGCAGCCGCGGCATCGACTCCGACAGGCCCCGCCCCCCGATCGGCATCCACCCGTCGGCGTACTCGCAGATGTGCGTGAAGAGCTTGGGCCCCGCCGCGCCCCCGACGAGCGTGCGCGGACCGATGACCGGGCCGCGCGGCTTCTGTACGGGCTTGGGGTAGGCGTGACTGGCCCGCACACCCCCGAACTCACCCTCGTACGCGGTCGGTTCCTCCGCCCACAGCGCCCGCATCAGAGCCATCCGGTCCCGGACCAGCTCGCGACGTGTCCGCCACTCCACCCCATGGTCGGCGGCCTCCTCCACGTTCCAGCCGAAGCCGAGCCCGAGAGTGAACCGGCCGCCCGACAGATGGTCGAGCGTCGCGATCTGCTTGGCCAGGTCGATCGGGTCGTGCTGGGCCACGAGCGTGATGCCGGTGCCGAGGCCCAGGCGGTCCGTCACGGCGGCGGCCTGGCCGAGCGCGACGAAGGGGTCGAGCGTGCGGCCGTACTCGGGCGGCAGCTCCCCGCCCGCCGGGTACGGGGTGACCCGCTCGACGGGGATGTGCGTGTGCTCGGGCAGATACAGCCCGGCGTAGCCCCGCTGCTCCAGCTCGCGGGCGAGCCGGGTCGGGGTGATCGTCTCGTCGGTGAGGAAGATCGTGACGGAGAGGCGCATGGCCCATCTCTACCGCGACGGACCTCGAATGTCCATACCGACCAGTCGGCATCCACACGGTTCCCGCTGGGAGCTATCCGTGGATTCCCTTTCCTTGTACGGCAGTTCACATCCGAAGGCCAGAGTTCTGCGCATGTGTGAAGACGACCACGGCATCGGCAGACGCGCGCTGTTCGTGACGGGAGCGGCCGCCGCGCTTACGTTGGGAAGCGTGAGCTTCGCGTCGGCCGCGGACGGCCGGACCCAGGAGACGAAGACGGTACGCGGCACCCTTCCCGCCGGATCGCCCGACTTCGTCTACCTGCCGCTCGAAGTCCCGTCCGGCGTACGGGAGATCAAGGTCGCGTACACCTACGACAAGCCCTCCGTCCCGGCCGGCACCCCCGGCAACGCCCTCGACATCGGCATCTTCGACGAACGCGGCACCGAGCTGGGCGGCCGTGGCTTCCGGGGCTGGTCGGGCGGGGCGCGCACGGAGTTCTTCCTCCGCGCGGACGACGCCACGCCCGGCTATATCCCGGGCCCGATCCGCCCCGGCACCTGGCACATCGCGCTCGGCCCGTACACGGTGGCGCCGCAGGGTCTGCCGTACGAGATCACGATCACGCTGTCCTACGGCGAACCGGGCGCCGTCGTCGAGCCGGCGTACCCGCCCTCGCGGGCGAAGGGGCGGGGCCGGGCCTGGTACCGCGGGGACTGCCATCTGCACTCCTGGTACTCCGACGGCCGCCGCACCCCGGCCGAGATCGCGGCGCTCGCGCGGGCGGCGGGGCTGGACTTCATCAACACGTCGGAGCACAACACGCATGCGGCGCACGCGCATTGGGCCGAGGAGGCGGGCGACGACCTGCTGATCCTGCTGGGTGAGGAGGTGACGACACGGAACGGGCATCTCGTCGCGCTGGGCACGGACCCGGGCACCTACGTCGACTGGCGCTATCGCGCCCGCGACAACCGGTTCGGCCGGTTCGCCCGGCAGATCCACCGGGCGGGCGGTCTGGTCGTGCCCGCCCATCCGCATGCCACCTGCATCGGCTGCAACTGGAAGTTCGGGTTCGGCGACGCGGACGCGGTGGAGGTGTGGAACGGCCCGTGGACGCCGGACGACGAGGTGGCCCTGGCGGACTGGGACGGGATGCTGGTGGCGTCCGCGCGGTCCGAGGGCCGGGAGTGGATTCCGGCGATGGGGAACAGTGACGCGCACCGGGATCCAGACGTGGTCGGACACCCGCAGACCGTAGTCCTCGCCGACGAACTGAGCCGGGGGGCGATCCAGGCGGGCATCCGGGCCGGGCGCTCGTACGTCGCCGAGTCTCGGCATGTCTCGGTGTCCTTCAGCGCGTCGGGCGGGCGCGGTGAGCACGCGGGGATCGGCGAGCGGCTGGACGTCGACCGCGACACCCCGGTCACCGTCCGCGTGGACGTCACGGGCGCCCCGCGCTGCACGGTCCGGCTCGTCACCGACCAGGGGGTGCTGTTCACGAGCACGCCGTTGCCGGTGTCGGGGGCGGGGAGTGTGGAGTGGCGGACCACGCCGTCGTATGCGGCGTACGTCCGCGCGGAGCTGCGGCACGAGACGGTGATCGGGCCGTTGCCGGGGGCGTTGGCGGCGTTCACGAATCCGATCTTCTTGGGGCGCGGCTGAGCGCCCCAAAGGGGCGCGGGGCTGTGTCAATATGCGGCTCCGCCGCGTGGGCGCGACCAGCCACGACGGCGCAGCAGACGACCGCCGGCATCAGGCCCCAGTCAGTCCCGCCGCGGTCAGCGTGAGGTGCTGGACCAGCATCTCGGCCGCCCCGTCGGCGTCCCGAGCCAGCGCCGCCTCCTCCAGGCGGCGGTGCTCGCGGAGGCCGTCCCGGTCGGGGTTGCGGTGCGACGACCAGCGGCGGGCCAGCTCGCTCACGGTCCACAGCCGGTCACAGGTCTCCAGCAGGACGGGGTTGCCGCAGCCCTCCAGCAGGGTGCGGTGGAAGGCCCGGTGGGCCTCGGCCCAGACGCCGGTGTAGTACTCGCCCTCCTCCGGCAGATACGGCGGGGTGCGGGCCAGGCGGTGGTGGGCGGCTCGTACGCGGGCCTCCCAGTCGAGGTCGCCGCGCTCGATGGACATGCGCAGCACGACCGGTTCGACGGTCCGGCGGGCCTCCGCGATCTCGTGCCAGCGGCGGTCGGAGGAGGCCGGGACGGCGAAGCCGCGGTTGGGCAGCCGGTCGGCGAGACCCTCGCCGACCAGCCGCACGAGCGCTTCGCGCACGACGGCCAGGCTGACGCCCTGCTGCTTGGCGAGGTCCTGCGGTTTGAGGGCGTCACGGGGGGAGAAGTCGCCGCGCATGATCGCGTCGCGCAGGTATGCGTAGACCTGCTCGGAAAGCATCTGCTTCCCCGAGGAGGTCGGGGTGTTGTCGGCCGTCTGCGTCATGTGTCGAGCATAGACGATCCCTCCAATAATCGATTATCCATGTTATGGTCGATCTGCAATCCGACAGAGAGGAACGACGCGATGAGCGCCAACGACCCGTTCGCCCGCCTCCCCGAGGCGGCTTCGTTCACCGTCACCAGCACCACCGTCACCGACGGCACGGCCTGGTCACCCGAGCAGTTCTCCGGCATCTTCGGCGTCCCCGGCGGGAAGGACGTCTCCCCGCAGCTGTCCTGGAGCGGCGCCCCGCAGGGCACCAAGAGCTACGCCGTCACCGTCTACGACCCCGACGCCCCGACCGGGTCCGGGTTCTGGCACTGGGCGGTCGCCGACATCCCCGCCACCGTCACCGAGCTGCCCGAGGGCGCCGGCGACGACACCGGCTCGGGCCTGCCCGAGGGTGCCTTCCAGTTGCCGAACGACGCCCGCCTGGCGCGCTTCATCGGCGCGGCCCCGCCGGCCGGACACGGCCCGCACCGCTACTACGTCGTCATACACGCCCTCGACACCGAGTCCATCGGCATCGCGCCCGACGCCACCCCGGCCGTCCTCGGCTTCACCATGGCGAGCCACATCCTCGGCCGCGCGGTCCTGACCGCCACCGCCGAGACGCGCGCCTGACGACGGCATGTCCCGACTCATCGACCCCACGGAGATGTATCTCCGTACGGTGCTCGAACTCGAGGAAGAGGGCATCGTCCCGCTGCGGGCGCGGATAGCGGAGCGGCTTGCCCAGTCGGGCCCGACGGTCAGCCAGACGGTCGCCAGGATGCAGCGGGACGGCCTGCTGCATGTGGCCCGCGACCGGCGGCTGGTGCTCACCGATGCGGGCAGGACGCTGGCCACCCGGGTGGTGCGCAAGCACAGGCTGGCCGAGTGCCTGCTCGTCAGCGTGATCCGAATGCCATGGAAAGAGGTGCACATCGAGGCATGCCGCTGGGAGCATGTGATCTCCGAGTCCGCGGAACGGCACCTCTACGAACTGCTCGGCCATCCGGACCGGTGTCCGTGCGGCAATGTCATCCCCGGCTTGGACGAGCTTGTCGCAGAGGTCGGCCGTCCGACCTGAGCCGCTCCCTTCACGAGCCGCCGCGGGTACCGAAGAATCGCCGTATGTCCTCCCGAGCCCCGGTCCGGGGCCGGTCCCGGCGGGAGGTCCTGGCGCTGACGGCCGCGGGGACGGTGCTGGCCGCCGGGTGTACCTCTGGTCGGTCTCCGAGCCCCGGGCCCAGTCGCAGTCCCAGCGTCAGGCGTAGTAGGGCGGCGGCCCGGCTCCCCCTGGTCCTGGCCGTCCATCCCACCCGGGCCCTCGGACTCGCCGCCGACAGGGGGCTGGTGGCGGACCTGTGGGACGGCGGGAGCGTGAGCTGGGAGCAGCTCGGTGGGAAGGGCGGGCGGGCGCGGGTCGTCCGCGGGGCGCCGGGGTCCGACCGGGAGGCGGTGACGGCCGTACGAGACGACCCGGACGCCATCGCCGTCGTACGGGCCGACGCGCTGGACCCGAGCGTGGCCGCGCTGCCGGTCGACGGCCGGGACCCGGTGACGGAGCCGGGCCGCTATCCGGTGACCGTGGCCTCCGAGGAGGGGCCGGACACGGTCGTCGCCACGCTCTGGACCGGCGACATCATGCTCGGCAGGCGGGTCGGTGAGGGGATCGCGCGGGCCGGGGACCCCGGAATGCCGTTCGCGCGGACGCGGAGTCGGCTGGCGGCGGCAGATCTGACCGTCGGGAACCTGGAGTGCACGCTGTCCCGCGCCGGGGAGCCGACCCAGGGCGGGGACTCCTTCGCGGCGGACCCAGCGGTGCTCGGGGCTTTGCGCGGGGCGGGCTTCGACGTGCTGCTGCTGGCCAACAACCACCTCGGCGACTTCGGCCCGGAGGCGCTGCGGCGGACGGTGCGGGCGGTGCGCGACGCGCGTTTCGCGGCGACCGGGGCCGGCGAGAACCTGGCCGACGCCCGGGAACCGGCGATCGTACGGGCGCGGGGCGTGCGCTTCGGGATCCTCGCCTTCAACGCGATCGGCGAGACCCCGGCGGCGGGACGGGCGACGCCGGGTGCGGTGCAGGTCCGGATGCCACCGCGCACGGGGCCGCTGGACACCTCCGACGTGGCGGCGTTGGAGGCCTCGGTGCGGGCCCTGCGCGGGCAGGTGGACGTGGTGGCCGTCTGCCCGCACTGGGGGCAGCAGTACACGCACCGCCCCGTCGACGAGCAGCACACCGTCGCCCGACGGCTCGTCGACGCGGGCGCGGACGCGGTGGTCGGCTCGCATCCGCACTGGGTGCAGGGCATGGAGCTGTACCGGGACCGGCTCGTCGCGCACTCGCTCGGCAACTTTGTCTTCGACATGGACTTCTCCCCCCAGGTCCGGCAGGGCGTGGTGCTGGAGCTGGTGTTCTGGGGGGCGCGGGCGATGGCGGCGAGGCTGCTGCCGGTGCGGATCGGGGAGGGGTATGTGCCGCACTTCCTGGGGGCCGGGAGCGGGGAGGCGCGCGAGATCCTGGCGGATGTGTGGCGGACGAGCGGAGAGCCGTACTCAGCGGGCGCTCTGTGAGTGCGGGGCCGTGAAGGCGTCGGCGTGCTCCGCGGCCCACTGGCCGAAGGTGCGGGCCGGGCGGCCGGTGACCTTCTCGACGGTGTCGACGACCGTGCGGCCGACCTCCGGGGTGTTCCCGTACGCCTCGAGCAGGAAGCCGATGACGTCCTCCGGGTGGCCCGCCGCCCGCCACTGGGCGACGGCTTCTTCCTCGGTCAGCTCGACCAGGGCGATCTCCCGGCCACAGGCGGCTGCGATCGTCGCCACCTTGTCGCCGACGGTGAGCAGCTCGGGACCGGTGATCACGTACTCCTGGCCCCCATGCCCCTCCTCGGTGAGCGCGACCGCGGCGACGGCGCCGATGTCGCCCTCGTGCACCATGGCGCTCAGCCGGGAGACGAACGGCTCGCGTACCACCCCCGATGCCACGATCCCGTCCGCCCACTCCAGGACGTTGGCCATGAACTCGACCGGCATGAGCACCGTCCAGTCGACACCGTCGTCGGCGCGCACGGCGTCCTCCAGCAGGGTCGGCCCGCCACCGTGCAGCACGGTGACCCGGCGTACGCCGGCCGCGCGGGCCAGCTCCAGGATTCGCGGGCCGGTCTCCAGCGGGGCGAAGTAGGGCCCGCCGAAGGTGATCAGATGGAGTCCGGTGACGCCCTCCAGGGCCGGAACCAGGCTGTCCGGTTCGGTCAGGTCGCCCTGCACGACCTCGACACCGACCGGGAGGGCGGCCCCGGCCGGGTCCCGGGTGAGGGCGCGGACCGCGTGGCCGCGGGCGAGCAGTTCGGCGACGACCTGGCGGCCGACGGTTCCGGTGGCGCCGGTGACAAGGATCTTCTGCGTCTGCGTGCTGTTCTGCGTCATGGAACGACCGTAGGAAGCGTTGCGGTCACCTTCTGTCCGCAAGGATTCCAGGGGCCGGAGATGGCTGGCTATTAGTTGTCGCTGTCGAAGGCGATGTGCAGATGATCCCGGTGCACCCGGTCCGAGAAGAACCCCCCGCCCCCGAGCAGCCGCGGCCCGCCGATGTTGTACGCCCCCGCTCGCGCCGCGTCCCGCATGAACCCGTCGATGAGCGAGTCGGGAGTCTCCGGGTCGATCACCGCCCTCCCGTCGACCGCCCACACGTCGAACGCACGCATCCGTGTGTGATCGCTGAGCCGGTTCGTCCCGAAGACGTTCCGCGGGTGCCCGGTGTGCACGACGCTCACATCGATCTCGTACGTCTCCGCGAGCGCGAGCAGCGCCCGCAGCGCCCTGGGCCGCAGCTGACCGGCCCGTACGTCGGCGTCGGCGGCGGGCGGGAGGTGGATGCGGTCATGGCCGACGACCTGCTCGATCAGCGCGCCGGGCCGGGCGAGGGGCGGCGCGGGACGAGACGGATACAAGGCCCCGACCCGCCACCCGCCGGGCGACCGCCCCAGCCGTACGTCGACGGTGGCACCCCCGGCCCGGACCGCACCGTCCTCCGCACGCCCCCACTGACGCATCGCCACGAGAACACTGGCCCGCGTGGCGAGCAGCCCGCCGTACTGCGCGGCGATGACATGGGCGGTGGCCTCGGAACCGGCGTCGAGAAGGGGCCGGGCCTGATCGACGAGCCCTGGGACGGACCCGGAGGGCACGCCCTGCGCCTCCGCCCTCCGCCTCGCGGGCCCGGTTCCGTCCTGCCCACGGGGCCAGGTACCGAGGGCTTCGAGAAGCCGTACGGCATTCCGCTTGACCTGGGGTTCGACCTCGGTGCGGACGAGGGGCCAAGGGGAGGCGGCGGGGAGCGGAGTTTCGGTCGGCGTCGGGGGCACCGAGGTGGGCGTCCGGGACCGCGTACCCGAGGGCCTGGGCTTCTCGCCGGCCTCCTCCTCCGAGGTACATCCGACGAGCCCCAGCCCGGCAGCGGCGGCGGCCAGGAGGAGGGTCCGCCTGGCGGGTTCGGTCACTTCTTCAGGGTGCCGGGGTGGGCGGAGGGGGTGTCAAGGCGGGACGACTCAGTCCAGAACTTGGGGATCGCGGAAGTAGTAGACGACGGTCACGCCCATACCGGGTGTGTGCGTGTACACGACCGTGATCGCCTCGGCGGAATCGCGAGCGAGGGGTGTGGTGTAGGTGTACTCCACGGATGGAGGACGCCAGCCGGGAATCTCGCGGTCGGCCGTCGGATCACGACCGATCACGGCGAGTGCGTCCCGGACGGCCTCCCGCTCCCCCTCCGTCAGATCGCCGAACGCCTTCCTGGCAGGCTCGGCCTCCTCCAGCGGGACTTCATTCACGTACCCGTACCTCCGGTACGCGCGTCTTCGAGAGCCGCCATGATCTCGGGCGAGTTCCTGATCAGCACTCTGTGGCGGTAGGCCCGGACCACGGCCGCGGCGCCCGCGAAGTCGTTGGTCGGAGAGGCCCCTATGGCGGCGGCCAACTCCTCCTCGAACCGCTCCCGGTCGCCCGGGAAGCCATATCGGCTGAGCGCACTGCGCAGGTCGTCCACCGTCCGGATGTCCGGGAGGGGCATCTCTCCCCAGCCGTGCTCGGGCTGTGCGCTCATGATCTGCTCCTGATGAACGGGCATGGCTCCACCTCCCAGTATGGCCCTGCTCACCACGCCCCCGCCCCGCCTCCGCACTCGGCCCACAGCAGCTTGCCGCCCCTCGACGCGCCCAGCTCGCGGAGCACCGACGCGCCCCACGTGTCCGCGCACGCCTGGACGAGGTGCAGTCCACGGCCGTGCTCGGTGTCCAGTGGGGGTGGAGCGCCCGGCGGGGAGAAGCCGGGCGGTACGCGCGGGTCGGTGTCCCATACGGCGACTCGGACCCCGTTGGCGATGAGCGCCGGACAGACTCGGAGGGCGTACGGACCTCTGGTGTGGCGGTGCGAGTTGGTGAGCAGTTCCGTCGCCAGCAGTTCTGCCGTGGAGGTGACTTCGGGCATCTCATGGGCGGCCAGAATCAGTCTGAGAGCGCCTCGCGCGATACCCGGTGCGCGTGGATCGTGCGGGAGATGCAGGGTGTAGTTCCAGCACGGGGATACGGTGGCCATCGGAAGTCTCCGGTCACTGAGGGGAGTTGAACGAGTGCCTGGTGTCTCTGCCGTGGCGTCCCACGGTGCGCTTCCAAGCGAGGCGCCTGGTTCAGTAAGCTACCGGCTCGCCACTTAATACATTTCCCATTACGGCAATCACATGAGCTTTTCCCTCGTGTGAGTGACACCAACGCGCGGCTTTCCAAGGAGAGTTGGCCCATGGCTCCCAAGACCGCCACGACCGCCCGCCGCCTCCGTCTCGGCACGGAACTGCGCAGGCTTCGTGAACGGGCGGGTCTGTCCGTCACTGAAGGGGCCCGTCAACTCGGCGTCAGTCAGGCACAGCTCAGCAACATCGAGGCGAGCCGATTCGGTGTGAGCGCGGACCGCCTGCGCGCCCTGGCCCGCATCTATCGCTGCTCCGACACCGCTTACCTCGACGGTCTCATCGAGTTGGCCGGCGAGCGGAAGGGCGGCTGGTGGGAGACATTTCGGGAGGTGCTCCCGGCCGCACTGCTCGACCTGGCGGAGATCGAGCACCACGCCGTAGAGCTCCAGGCGGCCAACACGGCGCACATCCCGGGTCTACTCCAGCTTGCCGACCACGCCCGCGCAATCTATGAGCAGGCCGTGCCCGAGTTCAGCCGCCGCGACATCGAGCTCCGGGTGAACCACCGGCTCCAGCGCCAGGCCCTACTCGACCAGGACAACCCGGTGCCCTACCAGGCCATCATTCACGAGGCCGCGCTCCGCGTACCCGTGGGCGGGACATCGGTCGCCAGGCGTCAGCTGAAGCATCTGCTGGCCCAAAGCGAGCGCGACGGCATCACGATCCAGGTAATCCCCTTCGCCATCGGGGCTTACCCGGGTTCCGGACAGACGTTCCTCTACATCCATGGTCCTGTCCTCCGGCTCGACACGGTCTCCTTGGACCAGTCGCACGGACCCGCGCTGGTCGACGCCGAGGCCGAACTGGACACGTACCGGAATCTGCTGAACCGCATGGAGTCCGTAGCACTGCCCCCGGAGAAGACCCGGGACTTCATCCATGATCTGGCCACCGAACTGTGAGAGGACTCGCATGACCGCATACGCATGGCAGAAGTCGTCCTACTGCGCCCAGGGCGAATCGTGCCTCCATGTCGCCGCCACAGCGCAGAAGTCGTCCTACTGCCAAGAAGGCGACGCCTGCGTCCACATATCCGCCACCCCCACCACCATCCACGTCACCGAAAGCGCCGACCCGACCCGAGCCGTCCTCACCACCGCCCCCGTCGCCTTCGCGGCCCTGCTCGACGCGCTGAAAACCGCACACGTCACCCCGCGCTGAGATCCGCCACGACCGCCGCATGGTCGGAGGCCCATACCCCGTCCACAGGCCCATCTCCCGCGCGCCGTATGCCACGTACGTGGCCGAGTCCGCCGGGGCCCGGAGGCCCTACGTGGATGTAGTCGATGCGGGCGCTGGGGACCAGACCTGCGGCGGCGTAGGGGTTTGCCGCGTCCCAGGTGAAGGAGGGCGCACTCGGCTCGGCGTACTCCCAGGCGTCGTAGAGGACTTGCCGGGGGACGGCCGGGGCGGTGCGGTAGCCGCCGAGGAGGCGGATCTCATCCGAATCAGGCCAGGCGTTGAAGTCTCCGGTGACGATGGGTGGGAAGGGTGTGCCGCCCCGGTGCTCGGCGACGAACTCGGCCAGCGCTCTGACCTGGCGGCAACGCACCGCCGACGCATGGGGGACGGAGGTGAGGTGGGTGGTGAAGAAGGGGACGTCGTAGGAGGGGGTGGCCAGGCGGGCGTACAGGGCGAGGCGGCCGTCGGCGACGTCGGTGGGGGCGGGGAGGGGCAGTACGGCGTGGTCGGTCACCGGCCACCGGCTGAGTACGGCGTTGCCGATCCCGACACTCGTGTCCCCGATCCTGCGCTGCCACCGCCCGGGCGCGGGCGAGGGGCCCCAGGCCCAGTGCAGGCCGAGTTCCCCGGCCAACCACTCGGCGAGGTTCTCCCCGTCGTCGCTCGCCCAGACCTCCTGCAAACCGACGACATCGGGGCGCAGTTCCCGCAAGACGCCGAGGATCGCCTTCTGCCTCTCCTCCCATGGCCCGAACCGCCACCACAGGTTCCATGTCACGACGCGCACGACCCCGATCACCGCCCCTACGCCCAACCGCCCGTCTCCTCAAGGCAATGATGTAGTCCCGTCCCGGACCCGACACAGGAGACCCGGAAACAATGCCCCGTCACTCCGAACGCAAATACCGGGCCGTCACCGCGGTCCAGCGTCACCTCAACCGCGTCATGCGCCGCCTGCCCACCCACACCCTCCTGGAGACCACCGGCCGCACCTCCGGCCTCCCCCGCCGCACCCCCATCGGCGGCCGCCGCGTCGGCGACTCCTTCTGGCTGGTCTCGGAATTCGGGGAGCGCTCGCAGTACGTCCGCAACATCAAGGCCAACCCAAGGGTGCGGGTCCGGATCCACGGCCGCTGGCACGACGGAACCGCCCATCTCCTCCCGGACGACGACGCGGTGGCCCGGCTGCGGAGCCTGCCCCGGATGAACAGTGCGGCGGTACGGGTGGTGGGGGCGGGGTTGCTCACGGTGCGGGTGGATCTGGACAGCTGAGTGATCGTAGATACCGCTATCAACTAGCCGGGCTTTAGCGTCGCTTGACAGGCCATCACGCGTTCACTGGAATAAACACCTCACACCACTGACGCACGCGCTGGGGGCCGCATGTCCGTACGGATCGACGTCGTGGGGGACGACGACGCGCTGGAGGACCTGTGGGAGTGGCTGGGTGCCGAGCGTGAGCTGCGGGGGCGCGTGCGATGGGAGAGCCCGCCCGCCGCGGAGGGCACCATGGGATCCGGGGTGGAGATCGCCGTCCAGGTGACGGAACTGGGGCTCGCGGGCATCAACACCCTGGTGGCGGCGATCGGCGCATGGCTGACGTATCGCTCGACCCAGGCGGCGGCGCCCGTCGGGAGCGTCACGATCAGTGTGCCCGGCGGTGGGCAGTGCGAGATCAAGCACGATGATCCCGCGGAGCTGACGCGCGTGGCCACGGCCCTCCTCCAGCACCTCAGCGACAGTGATGATCCGGCTGCCTGATCCGGAGGGCTCCCGCGCATTTCTGTTCGGTACCGCCACCTACGAAGCCGACGACCTGGCAGACCTGCCGGCCGTGGCCAACAACCTCGATGACCTGCGCGCCGCCCTGACCTCTCCCCTGGGCGCCTTCGCCGCCGAGCGCTGCACCGTGCTCCTCGATCCGGCCGGCTCGATCCCCGTCTACGACGCACTGCGGCACCACGCCGCCGCGGCCACCGACACCCTGCTGATCTACTTCGCGGGACATGGCCTGCGCAAACTGCGCGGGGGCCTGTATCTCGGCCTTCCGCACACGCAGTCGGCCAACGCGGCGGTCAGCGGTTTCGACTACGACCTGCTGCGCGAGATCGTGAACTCGTCCAGCGCGACCAACAAGATCGTGATCGTGGACAGCTGCTTCAGCGGGCGGGCCATCCAGGGCATGAGCGGCGTCGCGCAGGACCTGGACATCGAGGGCAGCTGCCTGCTGACCGCCACCACCGCGAACGAACAGGCCCTGGCGCCGCCGGGAAAGCCGTACACGACCTTCACCGGCGAACTGCTCCACCTGCTGCGGCACGGCATCCCGGACGCAGGCCCCCTGCTCTCCCTCGGCGTCATCGCCGAGGAACTGCGCCGCAGCGCCCGACGCCGGGAACTGCCCATCCCGGAGCAGCAGTTCCGCGGCACCACCCAGCACATCGCACTCACCCGCAACCCCGCCGCGCCCACCACCGACGCCCCGCCCACGCCGCCGGTGCCGCCCCCGCCCCGGCCCTCGGTCCAGCACGCCTACGTGTCCCGCGCGCTCGTCTTCGCGGGGACCTCGCACGCCACGAAGAAGGACCTGGCGGAGACGATCCGCACGCACTGGTCGACCGCCGCCGACCGCTTCTTCGGGCACATGGGCACCGAGGCGCACCCCACCGAGAGCTGGGCCGAACTCCGCTCCTGGCTACGGCAGTTCAACGACCTGCGGACCGATGACGTCGAGGGCCGGATCGTCCTCATCGACCGCTGTCTGACCAACTCCGCCCTTCGCCCGCACCACAAGCTGCTGCACCTGCTGCGCTGGCTCGATCCGGACGGCCCGGTCGTCTACCGCGGACGGCCGATCACCTACGACACGCTGACCGCTGTCTGCCTGTACCGCTACGTCGGCGGCGGCCGGCGCGACGCGGAACTGCTCAAGGAACTGGCAAAGGAGCACCGCCTGCTCGACACCCTGGCCGGGTTCACCACACTCGACCAGCTGCGGGGCGTGCACCGGCAGTGGGCCGAGGCGCTGAAGGCGTGGCAGGCCGCGGACACCACATGGTGGCCGCCGGAAGTGCGGGACTGGGCTTCCGACGTGGGCCCCGGTGCCCTGCTGGCCGCCCTCCTGCCGCCGGAGCACCTGGAGGAGGTACGGCCCCGATGGCAGGGCGGCGAGGCGCGACCGCCGGACACGAGCACGGTCTGGTACGACCGCCTGCTGCAGGCCGCCGAGGGCCGGAACACTCTGCTCGGCCAACTGGCAGAGGCCGACTGGTCCGAGCGGGCCCAAGGGGAGGCACTCGCCGAGGCCGAGAAGCGTGAGCTGCGGCGCCGGGCCGAGGAACTGGCGCAGAAGCAGCGACTCAAGCAAGAACAAGAAGAACGGGAACGGCGTCAGGCCGAGGAGCAGAGACGGCAGGAGCAGCAGCGGCGCGCCGAGGAGGAGGAACGGCAGCGGCGGCTCAAGGAGGCCCAGGAGGAGGAGCAGCGGCGGCAGCGGGAGCGGGAGTGGAAGGCCGCCGCAGCAGCCCAAGTGCGGCCCGCCGCCCGTGCCATGGCCGTACTCCGCGCGCTGGCCCTCGGCCTCGGCTGGGCCCTGCTTCCGCTCGTCCTCATCTGGCTCAGCTGGTGGTTCTCGAGTTACGAGTTCGACGCGGCGCAGACCCTGTCCGTCCTGACCGGCGTCGCGAGCTTCTCGGCCATGGTCATGCTGATCCCGTGCGCCGCACAGCTCGGCGGCAACTTCCGTCCCCGGCTGCGTGTGCCCTGGTCCTGGCTGCCGGCACCCCGCGGCACGCTCGTCGCGGGCACGCTGCTGCTGGTCTTCGGCCTGATCAGCAGCGACACATCCCTCCGCTCGGGCAGCTTCAAGGCCGACTCCGACCTGCTGCGCGAGGCCGGCCTGAGCGCCTTCCTGGAGTACGTGGGCGCAAACTCCTATTCGCCCTCCGGCTGGGACATCCTCGTCTCGCTGCTACTCGTGCCCGTCCTCGCCGGCTGCGTGTTCGCGGGCCTGCATGCGGGCAGGGCAACCGCCCGCCGCTGGGAAGAACACACCGCCCGCGCCCAGCAGGAGGCCTACCCGCTCACACAGTCACCATGAGCCGGCATCACCCCGGCCACACAATCGCCTGCGCCTCGCTGTAAGCATGCAGGGCATACGACCCCACATCCCGCCCCACCCCGCTCTTCTTGAAGCCCCCGAACGGTGCCTCCATGTTCCGCCCGACGGTGTTCACGCCCACTCCGCCGGCCCGCAGTTGCCGGGCCACGCGGAAGGCCCGGGCCACGTCGGACGACCAGACGTAGTCGATCAGGCCGTAGTCGCTGTCGTTGGCGAGGGTGATCCCCTCTTCCTCCTCGTCGAAGGGGATGACGCATACGACCGGGCCGAAGATCTCCTCCCGGGTCACGCGCATCGAGGCAGTGCAGTCCGCCAGGAGGGTCGGGGAGACGTAGAAGCCCCGGTCGTACGGAGGGCGTTCGCCGCCGGTCACCACCGTGGCCCCCTCCTTCCGGCCCAACTCCACATACGACTCGACCCGCTCCCGGTGTTCAGCCGAGATCACCGGCCCGACCACCGTCCCGGGCTCCCTCGGATCCCCGACCTTCAACCGGCCCGCGTAGCCCGCGAGTTGCTCGACCAGACGGTCGTACACCCCGCGTTGCGCCAGCACTCGCGTCGGTGCCGTGCAGATCTGGCCGCTGTAGAAGGAGAAGGTGGTCCCGATGCCGGCCACGGCGGAGCCGAGGTCCGCGTCGTCGAAGACGAGCGCCGCGCCCTTGCCGCCCAGTTCCATCAGCTGGCGTTTCATGTCGCGCCCGCACACCTCGGCGATGCGCTGTCCCACGGCGGTGGAGCCGGTGAAGCTGACCATGTCAATGTCGGGGGAAGACACGGCCGCCTCGCCGACCTCCACCGACCGGCCGCAGACCACGTTCACGACGCCCGCCGGAACGCCCGCCGCCTCCAGCGCCTCGGCCATCCGGAACACCGACAGAGGGTCCTGCGGGGCGGGTTTGACGACGACCGTGTTGCCCATGGCCAACGCGGGGGCGATCTTTCCGGCCGGGTTGGCCCAGGGGTTGTTGTAGGAGGTGACGCAGGTGACGACACCGACGGGCTGGCGTACGGCAAGTGCGCCCATCACCGCCGCCCTGCCCATCGGGCCCGCCTCGTTGATCTGCGGCGGGATCGCCCACTCCGCCGGCTCGACCTTGGCGTACCGCCGGAAACGGGCCGCGCCGACCCCGACCTGCATGCCGTACGCCGTCCCGGTCGTCGCCCCCGTCTCCGCCTGCGCCAGCCGGGCATACGGCTCCAGGTGCCCGCGGATGATGTCCGCAGCCCGGCCCAGTACGACCGCCCGCTCCTCCGGCGTGGTACGCGACCACGGACCGAAGGCCTCGCGGGCCGCGGCCGCGGCCGCGTGCACCTGATCCCGCGAGGCCTCCGGCGCCCACCCGACGGTCTCCTCCGACGCCGGGTCGATCACCTCGTAGTGGCCGCCGTCCGGTTCGACCCACCGGCCGCCGATGAACAGCCTCTGCCCATCGGTCACTTGGTGCTCACCGTGCTCGTGTCCCGCCCGGACCGCAGCACCTTCCCCGGCACCGCCCCCGTCACCACGTCGTCCCGGATCGCCTCGACGCCGTTGACCCACACGGCCCGCACCCCGATCGCCTTGGAGTCCAGCCGCGGACTGTCACCCGGCAGGTCGTGCACCAGGGTGGCCGTGCCGGCGTCGATCCGTTCCGGGTCGAACAGGACGAGGTCCGCATGGAATCCCTCCGCCACCCGGCCCCGCTCCCGCAGCCCGAACAACCGCGCCGGATCGTCGGTCAGCATCTTCACCGCCTGCTCGAGCCCGGCCAGTTTCCGGCCGCGCAGACAGTCCCCGAGGAACCGGGTCGTGTACGGCGCCCCGCACATCCGGTCCAGATGCGCCCCCGCGTCCGACCCCCCGAGCATCACGTCCTCGTGCTGCCAGGCCTCGGCCCGCATCGCCCAGGACGCCGGGTCGTTGTCGGTCGGCATCGGCCAGAGCACGGTACGCATCTCGTCCGCCGCGCAGATCTCCACCAGGCACTGGAAGGCGTCCTGCCCGCGTTCCGCCGCGATGTCCTCCACGACCCGCCCGCTCAGCCCACGGTTCGCCTCGCTGTACGTGTCGCCGATGACGTACCGCCCGAAGTTCGTCAGCCGCCGGAAGACCCCCGCCTCCTTGCTGCCCGCCCGCTCCAGCATCTCCGCCCGCACGTCGGCGTCCCTGAGCCGCGCGATCCGCTCCGGCACCGGCAGCCCCAGAATCGGCCCCCACCCGGGGATGAGGTTCAGCGCGCAGAACGTGCCGAGGGACATGTTCATCGGCGTGAGGATGGGCATCGTCAACGCCACCACCCGCCCGCCCGCCTTCCGCGCCCGCTCACTCGCGACCAGCTGCCTCGGCACCCGCTCGGGAACGGAGGAGTCGATCGTCAGCACATTCCAGTTCAACGGCCGCCCCGCCGCCGCACTCATCTCCACGAACAGATCGATCTCGGCATCACTGAACTGATCCAGACACCCGGCCACGATCGCCTCGATCTGCGTCCCCTCGTGCTCCCCCACGGCCTGGGAGAGCGCCAGCAGTTCAGCAGGCTTCGCATGCCGGGAGGCAACCGGCTGCCCGTCCCCGTCGGAGTGAGTCGAGGACTGCGTGGTCGAGAGTCCCCACGCACCCGCGTCCATCGACTCATGGAGCAGGCGGAGCATGGCGGCGAGTTGGTCCTCCGTCGGCTGTCCGCCCACCGCATCCGGCCCCATCACATACCGCCGCAACGCACAATGCCCCACCATGAAGCCCGCGTTGACAGCGGTACGCCCTTCGAGCGCATCGAGGTACTCCCCGAACGAACTCCAATTCCAAGGCGCGCCTTCTTCGAGCGCGATCAGCGACATCCCCTCGACCTTGGACATCATCCGGCGCGTGTAGTCGGCGTCATCCGGCCGCCCGGGGTTGAGGGGCGCGAGCGTGAACCCGCAGTTGCCGGCAGCGACCGTAGTCACCCCGTGATTCAGGGACGGGGTGGCATACGGATCCCAGAACAACTGCGCGTCGTAGTGAGTGTGGGGATCGACAAACCCCGGCGCGAGAACGAGCCCAGCAGCATCCTCACTGGTCCGGGCCTCTTCGGTGACGGTACCGATGACGGCGATACGACCGTCTCGGATGCCGACATCGGCAGTGAAAGCAGCCGCACCGGTCCCATCGACGACGGCCGCACCTTTGATGACGTGATCAAGCACGGGGCTCACCTCCTTGAGCTGCGGTGTGCATACCTACCTAGGGGCGCGGGGCTGTATCGATTTGCGGCTCCGCCGCGTGGGCGCGACCAGCCACAACGAACCCGCAGCCGCCAACGAACCTCAGCCCGCCCTCCGGAACCGCGTAGTCCGATGCACAGGATCCGTATCGATCTTCGGAATCACGTGCTCCCCAATAAGCCGAATCGTCTGCAACGTCTCCTCCTTCGGCACCCCCACCGGCAACCCGAAGCTCAACTGATCCGCCCCCGCCTGCTCCCACCGCTTGCACTGCGTGAGCACCTCATCCGGATCCCCGCAGATCAGCAACTCCTCCTCGATGAGGACCTCGACGAACTCCGCGGTGTACTCCGGCAACGTCTCCGGCCACACCGGAAACCCCTCCGGCCGCGGAAACGTGTCGTGGTACCGGAAGACCAGCGACGGCAGATAGTGCAACCCGCCGTTTACGGCAATCTCGATCGCCTCGGCATGCGTAGGCGCACAGATCGCGGTGGTCGTCACCATCACGTTGTCGTTGACGAAGTCCCCGATCGGCTCCGCGTCCACCACCGCCGTCTTGTACTGCTCCAGCACCCACTCCATGTCGGAGACCTTCTGCACGCTGAACCCGAGCACACCGAGCCCCTTCTTCGCCGCCATGGCGTACGACGGCGGCGACCCCGCCGCGTACCACATCGCGGGGTGGGACTTCCCGTACGGCTTCGGCAGGATCTTCCGCGGCGGCAGCGACCAATGCTTGCCCTGGAACCCGGCGTACTCCTCCTGGAGCCACATCTTCGGGAACTCGGCGATGGTCTCTTCCCAGATCTCCTTGGTGTAGTTCATGTCGGTGATCCCGGGGAGGAACCCGAGGATCTCGTGCGACCCGGCGCCCCGCCCGCTGCCGAACTCGAAGCGGTTCTGGGAGAGATGGTCGAGCATGGCGACCTTCTCGGCGACCTTGACCGGGTGGTTGACCTGGGCGAGGGGATTGAAGATCCCGGAGCCGAGATGGATGCGCTCGGTCGCGTGGGCGAGGTAGCCCAAGAACACGTCGTTGGCGGAGAGGTGCGAGTACTCCTCCAGGAAGTGGTGCTCGGAGGCCCAGGCGTACTTGAAGCCGGACTTGTCGGCCTGGATGACGTACTCGGTCTCCTCCATCAGCGCCTTGTGCTCGGCCAGCGGGTCGGTCTCGGCGCGCTTGCCCACATATCCCTGTACAAAGAGCCCGAATTCCAAGGAGGTTCACCGTCCCCGGTCTGGAGTGCTGTGGATTATCTGATGGTTCGTCAGATCGCTGACTGTGGCACCGTACGCATGAAGCGTCAATAGCTGACGGTCAGTCAGACAACCGAGACTCCCGCGAGCCACCCACCGTCGATCACGAACGGCTGCCCCGTGATGTACGACGAGTCCGCGCACGTGAGGAACAGCGCCAGCCGTGCCACCTCCTCCGGCCGCCCGATCCGGCCCAGCGGCACGAGCTTGCGGTAGAGCGCGTCCAGCGCGTCCGTCATCCCCGCGGCGTCCGCGTTCGGGTCCAACTGGGCCGGGTTGGACATCGCCGTGTCGATGGCACCGGGGCACATGGCGTTGACCCGGATGCCCCGGTGGGCCAGCTCCAGCGCGGCGACGCGGGTGAGGCCGAGGATGGCGTGCTTGGTGGCGGCGTAGGCACCGACAGCGGCCATGCCGGTCACGCCGGTGTAGGAGGCGGTGTTGACGATCGTGCCGCCGTCGGCCAGTTCGGGGGCCACCGATTTGATCCCCAGGAAACAGCCGACCTGGTTGACCCGTACGACCTGCATGAACTCGTCGAGCGGCGTGTCCGCGAGCGCGTTGAACCGGAGGATCCCGGCATTGTTGACCAGCCCGTCGAGCCGACCGTACGCCTCCTTCGCGGCGGTCACGGCCGCCTGCCAGTCGGCCTCCTCGCCGACGTCCAGATGGACATACGTCGCTCCGATCTCCTTGGCGAGGGACTCCCCCTGGTCGTCCAGCACGTCGGCCACGACGACCGCCGCGCCCTCCGCCCTGAACAGCCGGGCCTCCTGCTCGCCCTGTCCGCGCGCCGCGCCGGTGATGATGACGACGCGTCCGTCCAGCTTGCCCATGGCGTCTCCTCGGGTCCTCAGAGGTGGGGTGCTATGTCGGCGCCGAACGCCGCGATCTGGTCGATGAGTTCGCTGCGGCTCCGGCTGCGGAACCGCACCTGGATCTGGTCCACGCCCATCGCCCGGTAGGCCCGGAGGGACTCGGCGAGGGCGTCGGGGGGTCCGGTGAGGGTGCGGCGCCCGACGTCCCAGGCAGGTGTCCCGACGTACAAGGGCTCGGCGATGGCGCCGACGGTGAACGGCCCCTCGACTCCCGCTTCTTGCCTCAGCTGCCGTATCCGCGCGATCTGCGCGGGCAGCCGGTCCCGTGGATCCCCCTGCGGCAGCCACCCGTCCCCCTTCAGCGCCGCCCTGCGCACGGCGGCCGGCGACGATCCGCCGACCCAGACCGGGACGCGCTCCTGCGCGGGACGCGGACGCTGGCCGAGACCCTCGAAGTCGTACAACTTGCCGTGGTGCTCGGGGAATTCGTCGGGGCCGAGGGCGGCACGGAGGGCGTCGATGGTCTCGTCCAGCACCGCGCCCCGGTGCTGGAAGTCGACACCCAGCGCCGAGAACTCCTCCTCCACATGCCCCGCCCCGACCCCGAGGATCAGCCTCCCCCCGCTGAGGTGATCGAGGGTCGCGTACTGCTTGGCGGTGAGCAGGGGGTGGCGCAGGCCCACGACCGCGACATGACTGAGCAGCCGTACGTGCCCGGTGGCCGCCGCCAGGAAGGCGAGCGTGGCGACCGGGTCGTACCAGACCGTGCTCATCGCGGGCGCGAGGCGGCGCGGGATGGCCACGTGGTCGCAGCAGGCGACGTAGGAGAAGCCCGCGCGGTCGGCGGCCCGGGCGATGGCCACGAGGTCGTCGGGGCCGGCGGCCGCTTCCCAGGGCTCGGTGTAGAGGGTGCTCTGGGACTGGACCGGGAGCTGAATGCCGTAGGACACGCTGGCCCTCCATTATCTGACGGATCGTCACATGCATGGTGGGAGCTGATGGGCCGTCAGGCAAGGGGTCGGTGGAATGTCCCCGGCTGCAAAGAGGTGCCGGAGTCCTAAATGGCCTCTGGGTGTACCTGAGTTGGCCCACCGGTGCAGCACGAGCGGCAACTGTGCCAGGAGTGCGCGGAGTGATCTCGAACCGTCCCCGCGCTGGTTACGTTGAGGCCGTGCGGACTCAGCAGCAGCCGGGGAGCGGCAGGACCGGCGACTCCCAGCAGTCGTCCCAGGCGCCCCGCAACGCCAGGCCACCCGTCTCCGGCGCCGCTCCCCCCGCCCTCCTCGGACTCCAGCAGTCCGCGGGCAACGCGGCCACCTCGCGGGCGGTGCAACGCGCGCGGAACGGGAGCGCTCGGACGCAGTTACCGGCTGTCGACGAGAGCCCGGAAGTCGAGTTCGAGCTGCCGTCGTACCTGATGAACCTCCAGGCGGGCGGGCGCTCCTCGACGTACGGACTGACCGGGCACGAGTTCGTGCGGCATGCGGTGTCCGCGGTCGTCGGGCACGCCGATGGGACCGTCGCCGACATCGCGGGCGAACTGACGGGACGGCCGGAGAGCTTCTTCGGGCAGGGCCGTGCCTTCGCCGTCGAGGGCCGTACGGGCAAGGAGTGGTGGGACATCACCGTCTCCATCTCCCGGGCCCCCGACGACAGGCCGCCCGTCTTCCAGCAGAACGACCTGGCCGACGCCTCGCCGAAGACGGAGACGGAGACGGAGACCGGCGGTGTGCCGAAGGCCCGGCTGGATGACCCGGTGGGCAAGGACACCAAGCTCGACGTCCATCACAACACGGCCGCCAACGTCAGCTCCCAGGCCGGCGGGAACTCCAGCAAGGGCGCCGGAGGCCTCGCCTTCGGGCTCGCGCCCGTCGTCCCCGGTCTGTGGCTGGGCGGCGCCGGCATGGTCAACGCGCAGCCCTGGCAGTCCTCCCGGGAGTCCCGCCACCAGCGGAACGTGGCCGAGCCGCGGGTGCTGCGGAGCAAGGACGGCACGGTCGAGGTGCGGCGCAAGGTGCGCTTCGAGGTACGGGCCAAGCTGCGCGGCGGCACCGAGGACGTGCGCACTTATCGCGGCTCCGGCGCGCTCAGCCAGCGCGTGCCGACCGAGCATCTGGTCCCGGCCGGCATCGCGGCACCCGCCCCGCCGCGGCCCGTGAGCGCGGACACCGCCCGGAGCGTCTCGCTCGCCGACTCCATGGCCCCGGTCGCGGTGGCCGACGCAGCCGCGCCGCACGAGGGCGGCGGCGGCCTCTTCGACGCCGTCGCCTCCGTCCTGCACCCCTCGCTCACCGCACCCGGTGCGCCGGGCCGGAGCCGGCTGTATCAGGCGACCTCCACGGCGACCGTCCTGGAGGACATGCCGCGGCTGCTGCGGGACGGCGTGGTCGGTGAGGATCTGCACTCCAAGGACGACAAGACGGCGGGCAGTTACCATCTGCGTGCCGCGATCACCGGCCTCTCCCCGGCCTGGGGCACCGGCGAGACCCAGCTGCGCACCCACCAGCAGAGCCAGACGTCGGTCACGGAGAGCGCGGGCAAGGGGCGGTCCGTCGCGGGCGGCGTGGGCCCGGCGATCGGCGTGGGTGCGGTCGCCAACGCGGCGATCGTGCGGGGCACCGCGATGCCGGTCGGCGCCGCCCGCAAGGCGCGCTTCACCACGACCGAGCAGAGCGTCACCAGCCGGCAGGGCGCGGAGATCCGGGGCGAGAAGGCGCTCTACGCCGGGACGGTGGTCTTCACCGTGGAGGGGACGGGCCCGCGGTCGGCCCAGGCGATCCTGCACCCCGAGACCCGGGTCGCCCGGCACTCGATGAACGTGTGGATCAGCCTGCGGGCCGACGAGGCGGCGTCCTTCGGGCTGCCGCTGCCGCCCGGCATGACCGCCGAGGACTTCGTCAAGAAGCCGACGCGGGTCGACGAGAACGGCGAGGAGCAGGAGGTCGAGCGCCATCTTCCCTACGACGGGAAGGGCGCCGGCGTCGCGCTGAGCCGGGTCGACACCGGCCCCATGGTGCGGGCGGTGCGCGAGCTGTTCGCCACCGATCCCCGGCTGGCCGGTTACCTCCCCGCCTTCGGCACCGCCGCGCGGGCCGGTCACGTCAGCAACGAGGAGGACGAGGTCCAGCGGCACAACTACCGCGAGCTGATGACCACCCTCTCGGAGACCAACCTCCGGGTGAACAAGGACCAGTTGCTGTCCACCGGCATCCGGGTGCGGCTGCGCCGCAAGACGACCATGCACTCCCACGACGTGCAGCTCCTCGTCAAGGGCAGGCTGAGCGACACCGCCTACGAGGGCGACATCAAGGACTGGTCGGTGCGCAGCCACTCCGGTGTCAGCGCCAACGCCCAGAGCGGGCGCAGCAGCCAGCGGTCGATCGGCGGTCTGGTGCTCGGCCAGGCCCGGATCGTCCCCGGCGTCCTGACCGGCTCGGCCCGCTACGAGCGGCACAGCACCGGCGCCCACCGCAACCAGGCCGGCACGACCGGCCGTACGGACGTCGTGGCCAACGGCTCCGACACCGCCAGCGCCTTCCGGGCCGCCCTGCAGCTCGACGTGGAGGCCACCATGACCTCCCGGCCCCGCAAGCTCGCCCGCGGCCTCACTCCCGGCAAGCCGGGCCGGGACGTGCCGGAGGCCGAGCTCGTGACGTACAAGAACATGGGCAGCCAGGACGTACGGCTGACCACGCCGACGGAGTTCACGGTGGACCAGGAGGGGAAGGACCGGCTGGACGCGGTGGTCGCGGGCCGCGGGGAACCGGCGCCCGCCACCTCCAATGTCGCCGCCGAGGGCATCGGCGACCTGGCCACGCTCGTCCCGCAGCCGGCCACCGGGTCCCTGGTGCGGGACTGGCAGCTGGTGGAGACCGTCGAGGCGGCGCCCGTCCGGGAGCTCGCCTTCGCGCTGCTGTCCAAGGCCGCCGCCCGCAACAAGACCATGCGCGAGGACCCGGCGCTGGCGACGGAGGGGCTCGCGCCACGGCAGGCGATCGAGGAGCGGTTCGGCGAACGGGCGGTCCAGGGGGCGCTGCGGCAGGCCGCGTCCTCCGGCTGGGTCGTGAAGAACCTCCGCTATCCGCGCCGCCTCGCGGCCCTCAAGGGCGCCGTCGGCACCCGGCTCGCGCTGGCCAACCCGAAGTTCGTGCACAGGGGCGCGGGCCCGGGCACCGAGACCTTCGTGCTGGGCGGCCACCAGTCCGCGGGGCAGGCCGGCGAGGGCACCACCAGCGCCTGGCAGTTCGGCGTCATGGGCTCGGAGCAGGGCAGTATGTGGCGGGCCGGTCAGGGCCTGACGGCGATCCGTACGTCGAGCGAGGGCAACGCCCGGTCCCAGGCCGTGTCCGGCACGGTCGAGCGCAACGCCCACACTCCGAAGAAGGCCCCGCTCTATCTGGTCCAGTGCGATGTGCTGGTCGACATGATCGCGGAGGTCAAGGTCACCGGCGGCGGCCCCTACGTGGCGAAGGGCGCCCAGACGCTGCCCGCCGCGGCGGGCGTGTGGCTGACGGAGGCGCAGCTGCCGGCGGAGATCCGGCGGGAGCTGGGGCTGGACGCCCCCGCACCGGCCAAGGCGTCCGCCGCCGCGCAGGAAGAGAGCCCGGCGGAGAGTTCCCGGATGGCCGCCGAGCGGGCCGCCACGGACACCGCCGGCCCGTCCTCGTCCGCGGCGCCCGCCGGCACCGGCCCGTCGCTGCGCCGCGAACTGCCGCTGGGGTTCGGCATGATCGAGGATCTTCCGGACTTCGTACCGCTGCTGGCCCAGCTGCGTGCGCGGCTTGTCGCGAACCGGCGGCAGGGCCTCGCCGACGATCTGCTGCCGCGCCGGCAGCTCGACGACCGCAACGACAACGTGCAGCGGCTGCTGCGCGTCCTGGACCGCGACGGCTCCGCCGGGCTGCTGTCCAGCGCCATGGACGGCGGGGTCACGGTCGAGCTGTTCGACGGCCGCAAGACGCCGTACTGGGCCGTGTTCAAGGTCGACCGGGTCGGTGACGGCACGTTCCTGGGCGAGGCGGGCGACAAGCGGGATATGGAGTACATCACCTCGGCCGTCGCCCAGCAGGCCGACTCCCACGACGAGGGCGTGGCGACCGGCGTCGAGGCCATCGTCGCGGGATCAGGCAAACCGGAGGCCGGGGCCGGGCAGTTGAAGAGCACCGGCGGTGCGGGGGGCCTCGGACTCTCGTCCGGCACCTCGCGGCGCAGCGGTGCCGTGAGCCGGGGCCAGCTCGGCATGAAGACGGTCGCGGAGGCGGGTGCGGCGCCGTCGTCGAAGATGCGGGTGCCGGTCCGGGCGAGCCTGGAACTGTACCGGGGCAACTCCCGGGTGGGGCTGGCCCAGCTGGACAATCTGGCGCTGACCCATCGCGTCCTGAACGCGGACCTCAAAGCCCTCTCCCACGTGGAGCTTCCGGCTCAGGACGCGGCGCTCGTCGCCGGGGGCGGCTCGCGTGACGACGGCTCGGTCGGCCTGGACGTCTGGCGTGCGGGCGGTGTGCGGCTGCCGCTGGAGGCGCAGGTCAACGGCTTCCAAGGGGCCACGCAGGTCCGGCAGTTGGTGACGGACGCGGTCCGGCGGGCGGGTGGCGGCGACCGGTTCCGCGACAAGGGGCAAGCCGCCGCGTACGCCCTGAACGAGGCGGTGTCCACGGAGTGGATGATCGCCGCGCTGCCGCTGCTCACCTCCGCCGGCGTCGACCTGCCCCCGGTGCATGCCTCCGGCGCGGAGGGCCAGAATCTGAACGCTTCCCTGCACGCACGGCTGCGCAACGGCCTGGTGCTGGGCGTCGGCGACAAGATGACCTTCGAGACGATCGGCCAGAGCGAGCTGGACGCGCCCCGCCCCACCCAGGAGGACGGCCAGAGCTCCACCGACCACAGCAGGGCGGCCCGCCCGCTGTTCGGTGCGGGCCTGCTCAACGCCGACCAGTTCCGCCTCAACCAGCTGATGGGCAACACGGGCGGCTCCGGCGGCGCGACCGACGCCACGGCGAACTCCTCCGGCTCGACGCCGATGCACAAGCCGAAGATGAAGTCCGTGCTGGTCCAGTTCACGCTGGACGTCAGGGTGGTGGCTCAGGTGACCAACCGGGTCCGCAGCGGCCGTACGAGTACGGCCGTACGGGAGACGACCCTGGCCCGTCCGGTGGTGGTCCGCATGCCGGAGGCCGTGGTCCGCCGGATGCTGGCCACCCAGGGCAACCAGCTCTCCGTCCGTCGCACGCCCAGGATGTCGCCGTCGGCGCGGGCCAGTCCGTGAGCCGGCTCACGGACCGGCCCAGAGCCCGTCGTCCGTGAGCCCCAGCAGCTCGATCGCGTTACGCCGTACGATCCGCTCGACGACGTCCGCCTCCAGGTGCCCCATCTGCGTCTCGCCGACCTTGCGCGACTCGGGCCAGGTGGAGTCGGAGTGGGGGTAGTCGGTCTCGTAGAGGACGTTACCGACCCCGATGGCGTCGAGGTTGCGCAGCCCGAAGGCGTCGTCGAAGAAGCAGCCGTAGACATGCTCGGCGAAGAGCTCGGACGGCGGCCGGTGCACCTTGTCCGCGACGCCGCCCCACCCCCGGTTCTCCTCCCAGACGATGTCGGCGCGCTCGAGGATGTACGGGATCCAGCCGATCTGCCCTTCCGCGTACATGACCTTCAGCCCCGGGAAGCGCTCGAACTTGCCGCTCATCAGCCAGTCCACCATCGAGAAGCAGCAGTTGGCGAAGGTGATGGTGGAGCCGACGGCGGGCGGGGCGTCGGCGGAGGTGGAGGGCATACGGCTGCTGGAGCCGATGTGCATGGCGACGACGGTGCCGGTCTCGGCGCAGGCGGCGAGGAAGGGGTCCCAGTAGTCGGTGTGGACGGAGGGCAGGCCGAGGTGCGGGGGTATCTCGGAGAAGGCGACGGCCCGGACGCCGCGGGCGGCGTTGCGCCGTACTTCCGCCGCCGCCAGCTCGGCGTCCCAGAGGGGAATGAGGATGAGCGGTATGAGCCGGCCCTGGGCCTCGGGTCCGCACCACTCCTCCACCATCCAGTCGTTGTAGGCCTGGATGCAGAGCAGGCCGAGTTCGTGGTCGCTCGCCTCCGTGAAGGTCTGCCCGCAGAAGCGGGGGAAGGTGGGGAAGCAGACGGCGGACTGGACGTGGTTGACGTCCATGTCGGCGAGGCGGGCGGGGACGTCGTACGAGCCGACGCGCATCTGCTCGTACGTGATCACCTCGAGCTTGATCTCGTCCCTGCTGTAGCCGACCGCCGTGTCCAGGCGGGTGAGCGGCCGATGCAGATCCTCGTAGATCCACCAGTCGCCGATCGGTCCGTCGTCGCTGCCGGGGGTGCCCATGACGGGCTTGAAGCGGCCGCCGAGGAAGGACATCTCCTTCAGTGGCGCGCGGACTATGCGCGGTCCGATGTCCAGGTACTTCTTCGGAAGCCGGTTCTGCCACACGTCCGCGGGCTCCACGGTGTGGTCGTCGACGGAGATGATCTTCGGAAATGCCGGTGTGGTCTCCATGACGCTCACGGTAGCGCTGATCTGACGACCCGTCAGCTATGCGGTGACGGGCGTTGATGGTGGGGTCTGTGCGGAAGTGTGCGGAGAGGGTGTGTGGGCTTTGTGGTATCCCGCGCGCCGACCTGTGATCGTGGCCCCCACAGCTGACGCGCCCGGCATGCACAAGGCAAACTGACCTAGTTGTCGGGTCGGCTAGGGGGACTGCATGGACGGAGTACCGCGGGTGCCTCAGCAGCGGAGTCCAGGCTCCCCCGAGGAGCAGGCGGCGCTGCGCTTCAGCGTGCTCGGACCGGTGCGCGCCTGGCGCGGCGAGGAATCGCTGACCACCGGTTCCCCCCAGCAACGCGCCCTGCTCGCCGCCCTCCTGCTCCGCGAGGGCCGCACCGCGACCGCCGCGGAACTGATCGACGCCCTCTGGGGCGAGGAGCCCCCGTCCCAGGCCCTGGCGGCGCTGCGCACCTACGCCTCCCGCCTGCGCAAGGTGCTGACCCCCGGCGTCCTGGTCAGCGAATCCGGCGGCTACGCGATCCGGGGCCTGCCGGACGGCTCCCTGGACCTCACGACGGCCCAGGACCTGGCGACCGAGGCGGAGAAGGCACGCAACGCCGGGGACCTGTGCCATGCGCGGGAGGTGCTGGGCCGCGCCCTGTCCCTCTGGGACGGAGAGGTGCTGGCGGGGGTGCCGGGCCCGTACGCGGAGGCGCAACGGGTGAGGCTGGAGGAATGGCGCCTCCAACTCCTCGAATCCCGCCTGGACATGGACCTGGAACAGGGCTGCCATGCGGAGGCCGTGTCGGAACTGACGGCTCTGACGGCGGCGCATCCCCTCCGGGAGCGGCTGCGTGAGCTGCTGATGCTGGCGCTGTACCGCTCGGGCCGCCAGGCGGAGGCCCTCGCGGTGTACGCCGACACGCGCCGCCTGCTCGCCGACGAACTGGGCGTGGACCCGCGCCCGGGCCTGCGCGAACTCCAGCAGCGCATCCTGCGGGCGGACCCCGGCCTGGCGGAACCGTCGGCACCGGTGGCCGAACCCGCGGTCGTCCCGGTCCGCCCGGCCCAACTCCCCGCGACCGTCCCCGACTTCACCGGAAGGGCCTCCTTCGTCTCCGAGCTGAGCGAGGTCCTCGCCTCCGCGGAGGGCCGCGTGATGGCGGTCTCCGCCCTGGCCGGAATCGGCGGCGTCGGCAAGACGACCCTCGCGGTGCACGTGGCCCACCAGGCCCGGGCGGCCTTCCCGGACGGCCAGCTGTACGTGGACCTCCAGGGCGCGGGCACCGGGGCGGCGGAGCCGGAGACGGTACTGGGCTCGTTCCTCCGGGCGTTGGGCACCGCGGACTCGGCGATCCCGGACTCGCTGGAGGAGCGCTCGGCGCTGTACCGGTCGGTGCTGGACGGCCGGCGCGTGCTGGTCCTGCTGGACAACGCACGGGATGCCGCCCAGGTACGTCCCCTGCTGCCGGGTACGGCAGGCTGCGCGGCCCTGGTGACCTCCCGGGTACGGATGGTGGACCTGGCGGGCGCCCACCTGGTCGACCTGGACGTGATGTCCCCCGACGAGGCGTTGCTGCTCTTCACCAAGATCGTGGGCGAGGAACGCGTCGCCTCCGAGCGGGAGGCCGCGCTGGACGTCGTAGCGGCATGCGGCTTCCTGCCGCTGGCGATCAGGATCGCGGCGTCCCGGCTGGCGGCCCGCCGCACCTGGACGGTGTCGGTACTGGCGGCGAAACTCGCGGACGAGCGGCGGCGACTGGACGAACTGCAGGCCGGCGACCTGGCGGTGAAGGCGACCTTCGAGCTGGGCTACGGCGCACTGGAACCGGCCCAGGCACGCGCCTTCCGCCTCCTGGGCCTGGCCGACGGCCCCGACATCTCGCTGGCGGCGGCCGCGGCGGTACTGGACCTCCCCGTGGAAGACACCGAGGATCTCCTGGAAGCCCTCGTCGACACCTCGCTGCTGGAATCGGCGGCGCCCGGCCGGTACCGGTACCACGACCTCGTACGACTCTACGCGCGTGCGTGCGCGGAACGGGACGAGTGGCCGCCGAGCGAGCGGGACGCGGCGATGTCGCGGTTGCTGGACTTCTACCTGGCCACTGCGGCGGGGGTCTATGCGATGGAGCGGCCTGGGGATCGGTTGGTGGATCACCTGGAGCGGACGGACTACCCCGGGCTGAGCTTCACCGATCGGCATGCGGCGCAGGACTGGCTGTACTCCGAAGCGCATGCCTTGCTCGCGTTCACCCAGCAGTGCACCCAGCTCGCCGTGCTTCGGCGGGCGGTGGATCTGTTGTGGGCGGCGAAGGATCTCGCCGAGTCGGGCGCCAACTCCAAGCAGTACGAGACTGTCGCCGTCACACTGCGAGGTGCGGCCGATCGGGCCCGGGATCCGCAGGCTCTGAGCCGGGCGCTCACGACGCTCACCAATGTCCATCTCGTGGCCGGACGCTTCAGTGAGGCGGACGAAGAGGCACGACATGCCATGGAGCTGGCCCACATGGCGGACGACCTGGCACCCAGGTGCTGGGCCGCCAACGACCGCGGCATCATCGCGCTCTACCAGAACCGCTACGCCGACGGTGAGGCGTATCTCCGGCAGGCCATCGACAGCTTCCGGCAGGACGAGAACCTCGCCGGAGAGGCCAGCGCACTTTGCAACCTCTCGCGTATCCACCTTGCCCTGGGCCGGGTCGGCAGCGCGGTGGAACTCGCGCAGCAGGGCATCGCCATCTACGACCGCCTGGGCCACACGCTGCGCGGCGCCAACGGCCGCTACGCCTTGGGGATGGCTCTGACCGGCCAGGGCGCACTGAGTGCGGCGGTCGATCGGCTCACCGAGGCCTTGGAGGTGTTCCGCGACAGCAGGCAGCGGCTCTGGGAGGGGATGACGCTCTTCCGCATGGCGGAAGCGCATCTCGCGGCGCGCAAGCCGGCCGAGGCCGCGGCTCTGGCGGAGCAGGCACAGGCCGTCCTGCGCGGCATCGGTGGCGAATGGCGCCGGGGCAACATCCTGACCGTTCTCGGCCGCGCGCTGAGCGACCTGAACCAGACCGGCCGAGCGCGTGCCTGCTGGCAAGAGGCCCTCTCCATCTACGACTCGCTGGACTCGCCGGAGGCCGCCGACGTGCGACTCCTGCTCACCCCGGCGGCGGCCGCCTGAGCTTGTCGTTCAAGGTCCGGCAGAGCGTTCATCGTTCGTTTATCGCGCCAGGGCAGTCTGTGCGTTGTCGATCCGTCGCGTCGGGGGGCAGACGGGTCAGCGGTGATCACCATCGCTAGGGTGTACGACCCTGACATGCCCGTCCGGCGGCCCGCGGGGGAGTTGCCGGACGGGCATCGCCCATCAATGAACGGGAGTTGCCAGTCCATGAGCGATGCCAAGAAGGACACCGTGGTCAAGCCGCTCGACAACCACGCCACGGATGTCACCACGCAGGACAACCACGCGACCGACGAAGAGATCACCACGCTCGACAACCACGCGACGGGCGGCACCGTGAAGCCGCTCGACAACCACGCGACCGGCGGCACGGTGAAGCCGCTCGACAATCACGCGACGGGCGAAGAGGCCTGACCAGACCCAACTCCACACGGGGATCGGCCGCGGCGGCGCGGAGGGGAGCCGCCGCGGCCGATGCATGCTGGTGCCCGGGCTACGGCGAATTCTTCTCGCCGCACACGGTGCAGCGGAATCCCGTGCCGTGGTGATAGTCGCGGGTCATGGCGGTCACGTAGCCGCACATTCCGCACCGCACGACGCGGTCGCACGGGCCCATGTGCAGTGTCTCGGCCGCCGGGTGTCTCTTGCGGAACTCTGCCGGCACCTGATTGCCCCACACGCTGTTCCCGGGGACGAAGGGCTGCTCGGCAGAGGTCAGACGGCCGTGGCGAGTGGAGTACTCCGTCTCCCCGCAGTGGGTGCACCGGCGCTTCTGGCTGCAGGCGTCCATCGCGACCCACTCGCCCCAGTGTGAGGTGTACGAGGGCGAGCGATATGAGCACCGCCGACAGACGTTGGCCTCGGTGCAGGGATATTCCGGGTAGAAGATCCGTACCTTCTCAAGGTCATGGGAGCCCATCAGGCAGGCGAAGCGGTCACGGATGCGCACGTCCGGTTCCTTCCCCGCCCGCTGGTGCGGCACAACCCCGCCGACGTCCGTCCCCACACCCGCTCCACCCCGTTCGCCCCATCGACACCCCCCGTACTCCCCTCACCGCCACGCTCGGGTGTCATGGCATACGACCGGACGACGGCAACGCCAGGCCAGGGGCTGCCGGGGGCCTTTCAGAAGTTCGTGCAGTTCGTGCCGCTCGGTGTGGTGGCCACCATCCTGGTCGACGCGGCGACGGACTTCTTCCCCGACGATCCGCTCATCGGGATCGTGACACCGCTGCGGCTGCTGGTCGTCGTCGGGTTCGTCGCCCTGCTGCTGCCCGGTCCGACGCGGGCCCGAATACGGGACTTCCGTACCCGGCTCGACATCCCGATCGGCTTGCTGGTGCTGGCTGCGACGGCGTCCACCTTCCATGGGGGCCACCCGACCGCCCCGCTCCGCGGCCTGATCACGGTGCTCGCCTGCTACTACCTCGTCGTCGGACTGCGCCGCACGCAGCCGGAGTCGTGGCGGGCGATCGGGCTGCTGGCGCTGGTCGGCGTGGGCGCCGCCGCGACCGCCGCCTTCTCGCAGTTCACGAATGACACGCCGACCGGCTTCTGCCGTACCGGGCTGCTCACGGACATCTCGTGCGACGACACCAGCGGCGACGTCCTGATCCGGGCGATCGGCACCTTCGCCAACCCCAACCTGCTCTCCGCCTTCCTCGTCCTGCTCGTGCCGTTCGTGCTGCTCGCCGCCGTCTCCGTCGACGAGCGCACCGCCCGTACCGCCGTGGTCCTCGTCGGAGTCGTCGGATACGCGGCGCTGCTCACCACCTTCTCCCGCGCGGGCTACGTCGCCGGCACAGCCGGCCTGCTCGTCCTCGCCGGTGCCTACTGGCTCGCCCCCCGGCTCGCCGACCGCGCGCAGCGCCGGATCGTCGCCACGCTCGGGGCGCTGGGGCTGGCCGCCGCCGCTGCCGCGATCTGGGCCGTGTCGCAGGCCGGGAACTCCCTCGGCGTCCGCGGGCAGGCCTGGGACGCCGCGCTCACGCTGGCCAAGGAGAACGCCCTCGGTGTCGGCCTCGGCCGCGCCGGTGCCGTCATCTCCGCGACCGCCCCCGGCGACCGCATCTTCGTGCACGCGCACAACATGTGGCTGAACTGGCTCGTCGAAACGGGCGCCCTCGGTCTGCTGGCGATGCTCGCCGTGGCCGTCGTCGCCTGGCTGCACGCGGCCCGTATCGCCCGTGCGAAGTCCGTCCTCGGCACCGTCGGGCTGGCCTCGCTGACCGGGTTCTTCCTGATCGGCATGATGGATCACCCGGCCAACCTGGACCGGATCGACATCCTGTTCTGGGTCGTCCTCGCCGTCGTCATGGCCGAGACGCCGGACCGGGCGAGCAGCACCACGGCCGGCGCCTCCGCCAACCGGCACCGCCAGAGCGTCCAGCCACAGCAGGGGCAGCCGCTCCCCGAATCCCGGCCGGAGCAGACGCAGCCGCTCACCCCGATCGCAGCTCGCCCTTCACCACCTTCCCGCTAGCGTTCCTCGGCAGCTCGGACACGAACTCCACCACCCGCGGCACTTTGTAGTTCGCCATCTCCCGCCGCGCCCACGCGATCAGGTCGTCGCCGGTGAGCAGCGCCCCCGGCCGCCGCACCACGTACGCCTTCCCGACCTCGCCGAGTCGCGCGTCCGGTACGCCGATCACCGCGACGTCCGCCACATCGGGATGCAGGCCGAGGAGTTGCTCTATCTCCGCCGGGTAGGCGTTGAAGCCGCCGACGATGAACATGTCCTTGATGCGGTCCGTGATGCGCAGGTTGCCCTCGTCGTCCAGCACGCCCACGTCGCCGGTCCGCAGCCACCCGTCCGCCCCCAGCACCTCCGCCGTCGCCGCCTCGTCCTCGTAGTAGCCGCGCATCACGTTGAAGCCGCGGACCAGGACCTCGCCGGGCTCGCCGACCGGTGCCTCGACGCGCACCTCCGTGCCCGGGATCGCCCGGCCCGAGGTCGACGCGATCACCGGCAGCGGATCTCCCCGCCGGCACATCGTCACGATGCCGCTCGCCTCGGACAGGCCGTACGCCGTCAGCACCGTCTCCACGCCCAACTCGCCCCGCAGCCGCTCCACCAGGCGCAACGGCACCACCGCGGCGCCCGTCACGACCAGCCGCAGCGCGGACAGGTCGTGCGCGTCCCTCGCGGGGTGGTCCAGGAGGGACTGGTGCAGGGTTGGTGGCCCCGGCAGTACGGACACCCGTTCCGCCGCTATGTTCGCCAGGGCCGTGTCGACGTTGAACACCGGCTGCGGGATCATCGTCGCGCCGCGCATCAAGCACGCGATCACACCGGCCTTGTAACCGAAGGTGTGGAAGAAGGGGTTCACGATGAGGTAGCGGTCACCGCGCCTCAACCCCGCGAGATCGCTCCAGACTTCGTACGCCCGCAACGTCTGCGCATGCGTGATCACCGCGCCCTTGGGACGGCCCGTCGTACCGGACGTGAAGACGATGTCCGACGGCCAGGAACCGTCCACCGCCGCCGAGCGTGCGCGCACCTCGGACGGCTCCACTCCCTCGCCGCCGGCCAGGAAGTCCTTCCAGGTGCGGTAGTCGGCGGGGGCGTCGTCCGACAGCACGACCACCTGCTCCAGCTCCGGCAGCCCCGGCCCCTCCGCGACCGCCCGCCGCAGTGACGCCACATACGACGTCCCCAGGAACGTCCCCGTCACGAACAGCAGCCGCGCCCCGCTCCTGCGCAGCACATCCGCCGCCTCCACGCCCTTGAAGCGGGTGTTGACGGGGACCAGCACCGCCCCGGCCGACACCGCGCCGAGCGCCGCGACGATCCAGTCGAGGGAGTTCGGGGCCCAGATCCCGACCCGGTCGCCGGGCTCGATCCCGTTCGCCATGCAGGCCGCCGCCGACCGTTCGACGCGGGCGCCCAGTTCGGCGTACGAGATCCGCGTGCGGCCCTCCACCACCGCCTCGGCGTCCGCGTACCGCTCGGCGGCGGACCGGACGAGTCCCGGAATGCTGCCCCACTCCACGTCACCGCGCACAGCACGCCTCCCCAACCTCGTAGCTGACTACCCGTCAGATTAGCTGTACCCTGACGGCCTGTCAGCAGCCCTTCAACAGCGTGGAGGTGCGCACATGGCCGGACTCAAGGACGCCACCGCCATCGTCGGCATCGGGCAGACCCCCTTCGCCAAGCACCTCCCCGACGACGAGCGGACGCTCGCCTGCCGTGCCGTTCTCGCCGCTCTCGACGACGCCGGTATCGCGCCCGGCGAGGTCGACGCGCTCGCCTCGTACACGATGGAGGAGACGGACGAGGTGGAGCTGGCGAAGGCCGTCGGGTTCGGCGACCTCACCTTCTTCAGCAAGGTCGGTTACGGCGGCGGCGGTTCCTGCGCCACCGTCGCCCATCTCGCCGCGGCCATCGCGACCGGGCAGGCGACCGTGGGCGTGGCCTGGCGGTCACGCAAACGCGGGTCCGGCCTCCGCCCCTGGACCAACACCGCCGTACAACTGCCCACCCCCGCCCAGTGGACCCGCCCCTTCGGCCTGCTGCGGCCCGCCGACGAGATAGCCATGCTCACCCGCCGCTATATGCACGAGTACGGCGCCACCCGCGACCACCTCTTCAACGTCGCCCTCGCCTGCCGCAACCGGGCCAACCAGAATCCCGCCGCGATCATGTACGACCGCCCCCTCACCCGCGAGATGTACATGACCTCCCGCTGGATCAGCGAGCCCCTCTGTCTCTTCGACAACTGCCTAGAGACGGACGGGGCGTTGGCCTGCGTGATCGTCAGCAGAGAGCGAGCCCGCGACTGCCGGCACACCCCCGCCTACGTCCACTCCGCCGCCCAGGGCCTGCCCGCCCAGCACCACGGCATGGTCAACTACTGGAACGACGACCCCCTCACCGGCCCCGCCTGGACCGCCGCCCGGCACCTGTGGAAACACGCCGACTTCACACCCCAGGACATCGACGTCGCCCAGATCTACGACGCGTTCACGCCCCTCATCCCACTCTCCCTGGAGGGCTACGGCTTCTGCGGGCGCGGCGAGGGCGGGGCGTTCACGGAGGGCGGCGCGCTGGAGATCGGCGGGCGGCTGCCGCTGAACACCGGGGGCGGCGGGCTCTCCGAGGCCTACGTGCACGGCTTCAACCTCATCAACGAAGGCGTGAAGCAGTTGCGCGGCACGAGCACCGCCCAGGTGCCGGGGGCCGCCACCTGCCTGGTCACGGCCGGCGAAGGGGTTCCGACGTCCGCATTGCTGCTGAGGAGTTGAGAACATGCTGGCTCCCGTCACCGACACCGACGGCGCCCCCTTCTGGCAGTACGCGGCCCAGGGGGAACTGCGCATCCAGGCCTGCGCCGACTGCGGCGAACCCCGTTTCCCGCCCCGCCCCTGCTGCCCCCACTGCCAGTCCTTCGCGAGCGAGTGGCGGCAGGTCAGCGGGCACGGGCGCATCTGGTCGTACGTCGTCCCCCACCCGCCCCTGCTGCCCGACTACGCGGCGCAGGCGCCGTACAACGTCATCGTCGTCGAACTCGCCGACGCCCCCCGGATACGCCTCGTCGGGAACCTGGTCACGGAGGCCGGGGCGCCGCTCAACTCCCTCTCCTCCGACCGCATTCGCATCGGCGCCAGGGTGCAGGTCGTGTTCACCGACACCGGCCTTCCGCAGTGGATCCTGGAGCGTCCATGACCCTCGACCTCACGACCGACAAGGACACCGGCGTAGCGGTCGTCACCCTCAACCGCCCGGACCGTCTCAACGCGATCGACCTGACGACGACGTCCCAACTGCACGAGGCTTGGCGGGAGTTGCGGTTCGACGACTCCGTACGGGCCGTCGTGCTCACCGGGGCCGGGGAGCGGGCGTTCTGCACGGGGATCGACCGGGACGCCGTCGTGCCGCAGCCGAACTCGCCGTACATGACGGACGATCCGCTCCTGCGCATCGGCCCGAAGGCGAACGACCTGTGGAAACCGGTGATCGCCGCCGTGCACGGCATGGCCTGCGGCGGCGCCTTCTACCTCCTCGGCGAGTCCGACTTCCTCATCGCCGACCCGACCGCCACGTTCTTCGACCCGCACACCGCCTACGGAATGGTCAGCGCGTACGAGTCGGTACTGATGGCCCAACGGATGCCCTACGGCGAGGCCGCGCGGATGGCCCTGATGGGAACGGCGGAACGAATCTCGGCCCAGCGCGCCTACGACATCGGGCTCGTCTCCGAACTCACGGAGCCCGGCGAGGCATTGGCGGCGGCCACTGAGTGCGCGACGGTGATCGCCGGGTACCCGACGGAGGCGGTACAGGGGACGGTACGGGCGCTGTGGGCGGCGCGGGAGGGGGCGGTCGGGCGAGGCTTCGCACAGGCCCCGCACCTGGTGGCCCTCGGCAATCTGCCGGGTGACCGGCAGGCGGAGCTGTTCAAGGGGCGGGGGCAGGCGTTCCGGCTGCGCTGAACGGCGCCACATGGCGGGGCCCACCGACCGGGCGTAGCGTCTGCCATGACGGCCGCCGTCCGGAACGACCCTTCCGTGCGCCCGTACGACGGCCGTCGCCCCTTTAGGGGCGCGGGGAACTGCGCGACCAGCCCCCACCAACCCGCACCCGGCAACGACCCCTACGCAGTACGAGCCGTCCCCGTACCCTTCTCCGCGTCGAGTGCATAAACGCACCGATCCTTACTGCACGCGTACACAACCCCATCCCGCACCACCGGCGACCCAGTGATCTCCCCACCCGTCGCCAGCTTCCACCTCAACCGCCCGTCATCGGCCTTGAGCGTGTACAGCAGATGATCCGTGGACCCGAAGTGGATCCGCCCCTCCGCCACGGACGGCGAACCGACGATGTCGCCGCCCGCCTGGAACCGCCACTTCGGCGTACCGGTGACCGCGTCAAGCGTGTAGAGCCCCTTGCCGCTGCCCACATGGACATGCCCCCCGGCCACCAGCACCGGCTCGACGGACGCGCGGGACTCCGTCGCGATGCGCCAGCGATCGCGGCCGTCCGTGGCGTCGAGGGCGTACACCGTGCCGAGGTAGTCGGCGAGGTAGACCCCGCCGCCGGCGACGGCCGGGCCGGGGACGAAGGTCGGCGGGCAGAGGAAGACCGCCGGCGCCTCGAAGTGCCAGCGGACATGGCCGGAGGTCACGTCGACGGCGAGGACGCGCGTCCCGGCGGAGACGTACACGAATCCGTCGTGGGCCTGCGCCACCCGTACCGGAACGCCGCCGCAGGAGGCCGCGTCGCCGATGGGGTACGACCAGCGCTCGTCGCCGGTACGGGCGTCCAGCGCACGCAGCCGGGCGTCCTGCCAGACGAACACCGTGCCGTCGTACAGCGCGGGCCCGGCCTCAGGGGACTCGAAGTCGGTCTGCGCGCCGGTGATCTCCCACAGCTTCTGCCCGTTCGAGGCCTCCCAGGCCTGGACGCCGCCGCCGCGGGTCCCGGTGATGACGGTGCCGCGGTCGGCCTTGAGCGAGTAGACCCAGGCGTCGGTGGACAGGCGCCACAGGTCCGCGCCCTCCCGGGCGTCGAGGGCGTACAGGGTGGGCCCGTCGGAGGCGTGGATACGGCCGTCCGCGACCGCCATCGACCAGGCGACGTCTCTCGTCTTGAAGCGGCGGCGGCCCGTGGCCACGTCGAGGGCGTGGACCTCGAAGGAGGTGACGTAGACGAGGTCGCCGGAGACGGAGGGGGTGCCCCAGACGTCGTTCGACATACGGAAGCGCCAGGGGCGCCAGCCGGCCGCGGTCTCCGGGGGTGCGGGCGGCGGTGCGGATACGGCAGGGCCCACGGCAGGCTCCGTGCCGTTGACGCCGGGGCGGGGACGGGACCAGGAGGCGACCAGGCCGGCCTCTGGAGGGGGTGCCTTCACGGCGGCGGCGCGGGCGTCGGCGACGCGCGGGCCGGGCCCGATCGGCACCGCGCCGCCGGCCAGCCGTACGGGGCCGGT